>JAIBJH010000274.1 GCA_020029455.1 Hyphomicrobiales bacterium | reverse complement strand
GCTGGCCCGCCATTGGCAGCACCGATCATCAGAAGATGGTCTTGCGACTTGAACGTGCCTGAGAGCTTCACTTTGGCGTAGTCGAGACTTGGGCGTTGCCTTGCTTCTTCGAGCTTGATGGCGGGGGCTGCAATGCTTGCATCAATGGCGGCGATAAGCGTCTCTTTCCATTGCAGGCGCTGCAACTGCCAAATGCCAAGTGAGACAAGGACCGCGAAACCGACCACCGCAAAGAGCAGCACCGGCCAGATGCTGCGCCTCATTTGTGGAGACGTCCCTCTTGAGCGTTGGTTCTCCATTGCTGGCAGAGCAGCATGCCCTTCACTGGCCGCAAGAGTATCATGGGCATGATGATGAGAACAGGAATGGCAATCAGCACATGCACCCACCAGACGGGGCTGTAGGCCACTTCAATGCCGAGGATGGAGCCGACGCCGAAGAAGCCCGCAAACAACATGACAAACCAGGCCGCGCCATCGCCGCCATCGGCGAAGGAGAAATCGAGCCCGCAGGAGGAACAGGATTTGGCCACCGTCAGGTAGCCGTTGAACAGGCGCCCACGCCCACAGCGCGGGCATTTGCCTTTGATCCCCGTCGAGACGGGTGACAGCGGCGGATAGTAGTTCTCTGACATTTAACTCTCACGAAAAAAGGCCGGGTTACCCCGGCCTTCTTATATCATTTGCTGATGGTCAGTGACTGGCGATTTCGCCGCCCGAACCACCCCAGACATAGACGCAGGCAAAGAGGAAGAGCCAGACCACGTCAACGAAGTGCCAGTACCAGGCGGCGGCCTCGAAGCCGAAATGCTGCTGCGGCGTGAAGTGGCCCTTGATGGCGCGGAGCAGGCAGACGATCAGGAAGATCGTGCCGATGATGACATGGAAGCCATGGAAGCCCGTGGCCATGAAGAAGGTGGAGCCATAAATGTTGCCGCCACTATCGCGGCTGAAGGCGAAGGCGGCATGGGCATATTCATAGGCCTGCACGCCCGTGAACAGCAGCCCCAAGACGACGGTGAGGGCAAGGCCCCAGACCAGGCCCTTGCGGTCATTGTTGAGAAGGGCGTGATGGGCCCAAGTGACAGTGGTGCCCGAGGTCAGGAGGATCAGCGTGTTGAGGAACGGCAGATCCCAGGGGTTGAAGACATGCGTGCCCTTGGGCGGCCAGATGCCGCCGGTTGCCGCAACGGCGGCCTGCTGGATTGCCTCGCTGGAGAACAGGCTGGCGTTGAAGAAAGCCCAGAACCAGGCAACGAAGAACATCACTTCCGAGGCGATGAACATGATCATGCCGTAGCGGAGATGGAGCGAGACAACGGCCGTATGGTCGCCCTTGTGGGCTTCCGCGATCACATCGCGCCACCACATGAACATGGTGTAGAGAACGAGCACCAGCCCTACGAGCATGATGGCCGAGGTGGAACCGTGCATCCACATGATGGCGCCCACCGCCGTGATGAAGGCCGCCACGGAGCCTATGAAAGGCCATGGCGACGGATCGACCAGATGGTAGTCGTGGTTCTTGGCATGGGCATCGGCCATGAATGTCTCCTCAGTTGACCGTGGATGCAGCCTCAGCAGAGGCAGGCTTGTTCACGGGGTAGAATGTGTAGGACAGGGTGATCTCGCGGATGGCCTTGGTGTCGGCATCATCAAGAATGGCGGGGTCGACGAAATACTGCACCGGCATCTCGACAGACTGGCCCGGGGCCAGATGCTGCTCGGTGAAGCAGAAGCAGGAAATCTTGTTGAAATAGATGCCGGCTTCCGGCGGCGTGACATTGAACACGGCGGTGCCGGTTGCTTCTTCCTTGCCAGTGTTGCGGGCGACGTAATAGGCCATGGCCACTTCGCCGATCTTGGTTTCCTGCCGCAGTTCCTTGGGATGGAAATTCCAGGCAAGGGCGCCATCGATGTTGGCATCAAAACGGATGGTGATGGACTTGGCCGATGCAGAAGCAGGCGCGCTCGCCGCAACCTGCGTGGTGCCGCCAAACCCCGTTGCCTTGCAGAACAGGCTGTAGAGTGGAACGGAGGCATAGGCGAGGCCCAACATGGCTACGCCGACACCGGAAGCCATCAGAGCGACACGGCGGTTCTTGGCATGATTGGGCTGGCGCGATGTCATGGTTAGAGCACCCTTTCGGCCACGTTGCCGCCGAGGCGCACCAGCGTGGTGATAAAGAAGAGCGCCACCATAATGATAAGGACGGCGGCCATGGCGATGGAGCGCCGGCGGCGGCGCGCCAGATCGTCGGGAGAAAATGGCTGCGGCACTTGCATCAGAACACCGCAGTCCAGAGGGGCAGCGCCAACAGGTGCTCGACCAGCACCAGCAGCAGCATGGCAAAGAGCCAGATGATCGAATAGCCGAAAAGCTTCTTGGAGGCCTTGTCTTCGTTCTCGCGGGCGGATGCCTTGAACACGGCCATGGCAAGCCGGATAAAATTCAACGTGAGAAGGCTTCCGGCGATCGCGTAGAGATTGCCTGCGGTTCCGGTGAGCAGCGGCAGGCTAGCTGCTGGCAAAAGCGCAATCGAATAGAGCAGAATCTGCTTTTTGGTTTCGGGCCTTCCCGCCACATTGGGCAGCATGGGAACGCCGGCCTTCTCGTAATCGCCTTCACGGAAAAGGGCGAGCGCCCAGAAATGTGGCGGCGTCCAGAAGAAGATCAGGAGGAAGAGTGCAATCGCGCCGAGATCAATACTGTTTGCTGCAGCAGCCCAAGCCACCATGGGCGGGAAGGCGCCGGCGGCGCCGCCGATCACGATGTTCTGCGGCGTCCAGCGCTTCAGCCACATGGTGTAGATGACGACGTAGAAAAAGATGGTGAAGGCGAGCAACGCCGCTGCCAGGACATTCACAAAGAGCCCCAGCATCAGGACGGAGGCAATGGCAAGGGTCAGGCCGAAGCCCAGCGCTTCTTGCGGTGATACCGCGCCGCGCGGCACGGGGCGTGAGGCGGTGCGCTTCATCAGCGCATCGATGTCGGCATCGTACCACATGTTAAGCGCGCCAGAAGCACCGGCGCCAAGGGCGATGCAAAGGATCGCGACAAAACCGAGCCATGGGTGAATGCTTCCCGGTGCCGCCACAAGGCCAACCACCGCAGAGAAGACCACAAGCGACATCACGCGCGGCTTCAGCAGCGCCACGAAATCGGCAACGTCGCCCTGCCCGCCTAAAGTGGTGGGCAGGGTTTCAGTTGCAAGTTCGGCGGGCCGTTGCGCCATGGATTCCTACTTGGCGTTCCTACTTGATGACGGGAAGCGTCGAATACTGGTGGAAGGGCGGCGGAGAGGAAAGCGTCCACTCCAGCGTCGTCGCGCCCTCGCCCCAGGGATTGTCGGCGGCGGGCACCTTGCGGGCGAAGGCCAAGATCATGCCGAAGAGGAAGATCAACATGCCCAGCCCTGAGATGTAGGAGCC
>JAIBJH010000273.1 GCA_020029455.1 Hyphomicrobiales bacterium | reverse complement strand
GAGGAGGACGAGCCAAAGCCCGCGCTGATCAAGCGCTTCAAGCTGACGGACATGCAGGCCGAGGCCATTCTCAACATGCGGCTCCGGGCCCTCCGCAAGCTCGAGGAAATGGAAATCCGCCGCGAGCATACGGAGCTCAAGAAGGAGCAGAAGGGCCTGCAGGGCCTGCTCAAGTCAGAAGACGAGCAGTGGAACCGCATTGCCGACGACATCCGGCAGGTGAAGGAGACCTATTCCAAGAAAACGCCGCTGGGCCGCCGCCGCACCGATTTCGCCGAAGCGCCCGATGTAGCCGAGCAACTGGATGAAATGCTGGTCGAGAAGGAACCCATCACCGTGGTCTGTTCCGAGAAGGGCTGGATCCGTAGCCTGAAGGGTCACCTCGAAGACAAGTCCACGCTCGCCTACAAGGATGGCGATAAGGAGCGCTTTGTGGTGCCCGCGCAAACCACAGACCGCATCATGTTGCTTTCGTCATCAGGCAAGTTCTTCACACTGGATGGCGCGAAGCTCCCAGGGGGCAGGGGCCACGGCGAGCCCGTGCGCCTTCTCGCCGATATGGACGCCGCCGACCAGATCGTTGCGCTCTTTGTCTATCAGGCGGGCGCCAAGCGCCTGATCGCTTCCACTGAAGGCGATGGCTTCATTGTCAGCGAGGACGAATGCCTCGCCAACACCCGCAAGGGCAAGCAGGTTTTGAACGTCAAGGCCCCGGCAGAAGCAATTGTCTGCCGCGCCATTCCCGAAGGCGCAGATCACGTTGCAAGTGTGGGCGAGAACCGCAAGCTACTGATCTTCAAGTTGTCTGAGCTCCCGGAAATGAGCCGTGGCAAGGGCGTGCGCATGCAGAAGTTCAAGGACGGCGGCTTGTCTGATGCCATCGCCTTCAAGCGCAAGGCTGGCCTCATCTGGATCGATGCATCGGACCGGGAATGGAATGTGACCGACCTTGCAGATTGGATCGGCGAACGCGCCCAGGCCGGCAAGCTGCCACCCAAGGGCTTCCCGCGCAGCAACAAGTTCAGCTAGCCGTTCTCAGCCTTCATGCTGAGGTGGCGCCGTGCGCGCCCTCGAAGCATGGAAAGGTTGCGTACCCTTCGAGGTGGCTGCGCGGCTCCTCAGGGTGAGGGGTTTGACGAAGAAACGATAAATCCGTATACGGAAAATTATCCAAGCCAATACAATTAAGGGTTGCTCAAGTGTTTACACCTATATTTTGGGCGAACGCCGGAGTCTGATTGGACTCTTGCGCCCGAACGGCTTGGACAGCGATGATGCGCGGTCAGATCTCATGGATAAGGGCAGGGGTGCTCGACAGGGCGCCGAAGAAGGAAGATACGCCTTCACCCACCCTGGAAGAAAAGTGCTTTGACTCTGGTGATGTGCGTATCGTCACGGGCGAACTGGGCACCGAGATCAAGTGGAAGGTCCAGACTCCTTGTTTTTCCTCACTGCTCAGGGCCGTGCATTTCCTGCAGGACGCGAAACCACCATTTATCTTGCGATTTCATGCGTTTGGTTGGTTTGAGGAAGTCTATCGCGAAACTTGGACAGCGATCAAACGCATCGAGGAAATCCTGGCGCGCGGTGACCGCCATTTCTTCAGCCGCGCTTTTGTCCAGGAAGCCGACCCTCATTCCATGTGCCTTTCCCCGGTCCTGCGCCATGCTCTTGAGAAGAACGAGGCTGAGGACGATTATGTGGTCGAGGTGGCGCTCGATGAAGTTACGCACCAATACGTAGTGGACAAGGTGGGCTCCAAATCGGCCATCGGCCGCGTCTGGGGCACCATCACCTCATCATTTCCCTGTCAGCCCACCAGCAAATACGGCGATGCTGTCAGTGAAGCCTATGATCGTGTGCTGAAGACCGGAAAGCCCCACTATGATCAGGTGCTTGCGGCTCTCCGCCTGCCTGACAACCAGGTCCACTGGGTGCCTTACCATCGCGTCGTCTTGCCCAGATACCGCGAGGATGGCACCCCGGCGGTGGCCATTGTTTCGGAATTTGTTCCGGTCGAGATCAAAGTTTTGTAGGACAAATCATTGGTTAACGCGCTAAGCCACAATCCCGACTATTACACTATCAGTAAGATTTTATTGGCGATTGGCCTTTAAACCATGGCCCAATGACCGCAATCCGGGGGCGGGCCAGAGAGCAATCTTAGGGCGGCATTTATGGTCTTTTGGATCAAGGACGGCGCATTGGTGGAGCGTCCGGTCAAACCGGACGGCTCGGAATACTCCGAGCGTGTGCTGCTGGACCATTTTCACATGGTCAAGGTCCTGTCGGCCGACAATGGCACCACCATCAAATGGTTCATGAGCAGCGCCAACTGGTCCTCGCTGATCTATGCCCTGACATTCCTGCGCGTCTGCATGCCGCCTTTCACGCTCACCTACATGAATATGGGCTGGATAAACGAGGAGTTCGAAACAGCCGAAGAGGTGATGGACCGCGTCGAGGCCCTGATCTTCAAGAGCGATGTGCACTTCTCCCAGCGCACCTACACGCGTGCCTTCTCGCTGGATGAAAAGGGCATGCCCGAAAGCCTGCGCGTCATTCTTGAGAAGGGCGATGCTGCTGAAGAAGAGTCGGTCACCTGCATGGTCGACCTGAACAAGGACTCATCGAGCGTTGAGCGCGTCGGCAAGAAGTCCGTCGTTGCCAGGATATGGGGTGTATCGCCCGTATCGTTTCCCTGCCTCTCCGGCAACACGTACGACCGCATCGTCTCGCGCTCCTATTTTGACGCGGTGCGCAGTGGAAGGCCTGTCTACGACCATGTGCTTGCCGTGATGGTGAAGCCGGATGGCGAGCACCACTGGGTGGGTTATCAGCGTGTAATCATCCCCGACATTACCGAAAGCAGGCTCACTCACCGCCACGTGCGCGTTGTCTCCGAACTGGCGCCGGTGAATATCAGGCTGCTTTGAAGGCGCCAAATCTTCATCCCGTGCAAGCGCTGCGCGACACGGGACCCCCTGGATCGGTTCAATTGTGGAAAAGCTCCAATGGATCCCGGATGTCGCCGGGATGACAGGAAATTGGGAGTTCTGCGCGAGCTATTAGCCTTCGCTGCCTTCGCCTTTGACTGCGCTTCCACCCATGCCGGAGATCGGCGGCAATGCCACGTCCGGCGCCAGCATTTCATCAACGAGATGTTCCAACGCCAGCTTGTCGGAAGCCACCAGATATTCCATCGGCCCGATCGATTCCGTTGACCACTGCCAGCGCAGGAAGCCGCGCTCCAGCACGTTATAGCCGACACGCGTGAAATGCCCGTGCGTTGCCATCTGCTCGGTCGCAAGGCCCCACACCGCGTCGGGCTGCCACTTGATGAGCGTGAGCACGAGGCCGAGCTTCACGAAATGCTCGAACACCTTGCGGTTCTTGATCTGTTTGTCGATCCAGATTTCACCGTGATAGACGAGTTTGCCCG
>JAIBJH010000272.1 GCA_020029455.1 Hyphomicrobiales bacterium | reverse complement strand
GAAAGAACGCATCGCAGGTCTTGCCATTTCCAACCAACGTGAGAGTTTTGCCCAGTTCGACGAAAAGGGTCGGCCCTTACGCCCCGGAACGCTTTGGCTCGACGAGCGCGCCCACCAGGAAGTGAAGGATGTAGCTGCCGAGGTGGGCAAGGATCGCGTCCATGCCATTTCCGGAATCCCCAATGACATCACCCCTTGCCTCTACCGCTGCCGCTGGCTCGCGACCCATGAGCCGAAGATTTGGGCGAAGACCCACAAGACGGCAGAGGTGCACGGCATTCTCGCCTGGTTTCTCACGGGCGAATGGAAGACTTCCATTTCTTCGGCAAGTCCCATGGGCGTTCTTGATGCAAAAACCTATGACTGGTCCGACGAACTCCTGAAGGCGGGGCGGCTTTCACGCGCCATGCTGCCCGAGCTTGTACCTTCGGGCGAGATCATGGGCGCGGTGACGGCAGCGGCAGCAAAGCTCACAGGCCTTAAAGTTGGAACACCTGTCATTGCTGGCGGCGGCGACGGGCAATGCGCGGGGGCGGGTGCAAATACGTTCCTTAAGGGAAGGGCTTATCTCAATCTTGGTACGGCTGCTGTCTCGGGAAGCTATGGCGAAACATTCGCCATCGATCCGTCCTTTCGCAGTCTTGTTGCGGTGGGTGAAAAAGGTTTCAGCTTCGAAACAGCAATTCGTACCGGCACCTATCTTGTCATATGGCTGGTGGAGCGCATGTTCCATCAGAACCCGCACAAGGACCCCAAGATATTCACCAAGCTTGAAGCGGAGGCGAAAGCCGTGCCTGTGGGTTCGCGCGGGCTTGTGCTCCTTCCCTATTTCTCCGGCATCATGACGCCCTATTGGGATACGGATGGGCGCGGCGTCATTGCAGGTCTCTCAGGCAGCCATACGCGGGCCGATCTCTACCGTGCCATGATGGAAGGGATTGCGCTGGAGCAGGCGATGATGACCAACAAAGCCGCTGCGGCAACATCACCCATCGATCACTATGCCATTGTGGGCGGTGGCTCGCGCTCTGACCTGTGGTGCCAGATCGTGGCAGATGCGTCGGGCCGCGACGTAAAGCGGTTGGAGACGGCGGAGGCCTCGGCGCTGGGCTCTGCCATGGCGGCGGCAAAGGGCGCGGGGTGGTTCAAGACCGTCGCGGAAGCGTCATCCGTCATGTCAGGCAAGCCATCGAAAATCTTCCGCCCACGGACGAAAGAATCCAAAGCCTATGCGGAGCTGCTCGCCATCTACACTGAACTCTGGCCGAAGATGGCCGACTGGAACCGCAGGCTCCAGGAATTTGCGCGGAGGCAGGGCACATGATGACTGCCGCCGCCCATAGCGCAATAGCCCGGAAGGATTGGAATAGCCTCATCCGAGAGGTGATCGACGGCTCGTGGCGCGATCCCGCGACAGGCAAGCGTTGCGAAGTGCCCTTCGAGACAATCCGCATTGAAGAAACGCTGGATGGTGGTGCGGCGGATTTGGTGGCGCCGCTCAAGATCGGACGCAAGCTCGCAGTTATCTCGGACACCAATACGGTCGAAGCCATGGGACGGCGTGTAGCGAAAGAGCTCAAAAGCTGGGCTACGGTCGATGAGATTGTGTTTCCCAGCAATACACATTGCGATGAAGCGACAGTGGCGGTGATGCAGGAGAAGACGCGGCACGCGGAGGCCTGCGTGGTGGTGGGCTCGGGCTCACTCACCGACACGGTGCGCTATGCCACCTTCAAGGATGGCCGGAAGTTCGTGAGCTTTGCCACAGCCGCTTCGATGAATGGCTATGGCGCGGGCACGGCCTCGGTCACACTTGCCAATGGTTACAAGACCTCGCTTCCCGCCCATGCGCCACGCGGTGTCTTCATCGATCTTGCCGTCAATGCGGCAGCGCCCACATGGCTTGCGGCGGCTGGTCTCGGCGACAGCCTGTGCCGGCCCACGGCGCAGGTTGAATGGTATGCGGCGCATAAGCTTTTCGGCACGTCCTATACGAAAACGCCCTTCGATCTCTTCAATGCGGAGAATGACGAGGCGGAGATGATCCGAACGGCGCCCGGCCTCAAGCAGCATTCCATCGAGGCCAATGGCTATCTCTACCGGGTGCTGGTGGAAGCAAGCTTCGGCAACAACATCATCGGCTCGTCGCATTCCGGCTCCATGGGCGAACATCAGGTGTCGCACTGGATCGACATGTTTGCTGATGCGGCCCATCCCGGCACCATTCATGGCCAGCAGGTGGGTGTTGCATCGATCGCGCTGGCGCGGCTTCACAAGCAGCTTATCGCCATGGAACGTTGGCCGGAGATCAGGCCGACCAAAATTTCCGAAACGAAGTTTGTCTCACGCTATGGCGAGGACATTGGCCGCATGATGTTCAAGGAAGCCTCAAAGAAGGCGCTGGACGCAAGGGGTGCGGCAAAACTCAACGAAACACTTGCGGAGATCTGGCCGCAGCTTCGCACGGAGCTTGCACCGATGCTGATGGAGCCTGATGAGATGGCTGCTATCATTCGAAGTGCGGGTGGGCCCACCACGGCGACAGAGCTTGGGCTTCCGCTTAACATCTGGCGCGAAACGATGAAGCGGGCGCGCGACGTGCGCAACCGATTCTCCTTTCTTGACCTGGCGGATGACGCGGGGCTTCTCGACGACTTCATCGCAAGCGACCCGCAATAGGAACGGCACATGGCATCAGTTACGCTACGCGACATACGGAAAAACTACGGCGATGTGGAAGTGATCCATGGTGTCGATCTCGACATTGCCGATGGCAGCTTCGTGGTGCTGCTGGGACCTTCGGGCTGCGGCAAGTCCACGCTGCTGCGCTCCATCGCGGGGCTCGAAAAAATCAGCTCCGGTGACATCGAGATCGGAGGGCGGCGCGTCAATGACGAGCACCCGAAAGACCGGGACATCGCCATGGTGTTCCAGAACTACGCGCTCTATGCCCACATGAACGTCAAGGACAACATGAGCTTCTCGCTCGTTTTGGCGAAACGGCCGCAGAGCGAGATCGATGAAAAGGTCAATTGGGCGGCGAAGATCCTCAATCTCGAATCCTATCTGGCGCGTTTTCCACGCGAACTTTCAGGTGGGCAGCGCCAGCGCGTGGCCATGGGACGGGCCATCGTGCGCAATCCGGCGGTGTTCCTGTTCGATGAGCCACTCTCCAACCTTGACGCAAAACTGCGCGTGCAGATGCGCACCGAAATCAAGGAACTGCATGAGCGGCTCAAGACCACCACGGTCTATGTGACCCATGATCAGATCGAAGCCATGACCATGGCCGACAAGATCGTGATCCTGAAGGATGGCGTCATCGAGCAGGAAGGCTCGCCGCTCGAAGTCTATGACCATCCGGCAAACCTTTTTGTCGCCTCCTTCATTGGTTCGCCGGCCATGAATCTGATCAAGGGCAAGATCGCACGCGGGAAGTTCGTGG
>JAIBJH010000351.1 GCA_020029455.1 Hyphomicrobiales bacterium | reverse complement strand
TTCTGGAGATTCTGAACCCTGATCTCTGTCATGGCCTACTCCGGGAATTTCGAAACGACGATGAACAGGACGGTGCCCACCAGCGTCGTGATGAAGGAATAGGTGTAGAGCACCATGGCGATGGGCTGCAGCAGCATGAGTACCCCAACCGCAATGATCAGCGTTGCCAGGTTCTCCCATGGCCCGCGGCGCAGCCGCAACAAGCCGGAAACCGCTTTTTTCATTTGCGCACCGCACCGAAAGTGATGCCGCGCAGAAGGTGCTTGCGAAGCAACACTGTGAACACAAGAATTGGAATGAGGAATAGGGTCGTGCCCGCGCCGACTGCCGGCCAATCCATGCCGCCCTCCCCGATGATGGTGGGAATGAAGGGTGGTGATGTTTGCGCCTCACCCGACGTCAAGAGAACGGCAAAGGCATACTCATTCCACGCGAAGATGAGGCAGAAGATGCCAGTTGCGGCGATGCCGGTCGCGGCCTGCGGCAGCACCACCTTGAAGAACGACTGCAGCCGCGTATAGCCATCAATCATCGCCGCCTCTTCATACTCGCGCGGGATTTCATCGATGAACCCCTTGAGCAGCCACACGGCAAGCGACACATTGACCGCCGTATAGAGCAAGATCATGCCGAGCGCCGTGTCCGAAAGCCCTACTTCGCGGTACATTAGATAGATGGGAATGGCGACCGCGATGGGCGGCATCATGCGCGTCGAGAGGATGAAGAACAGGAGATCGTCGGCGAGAGGTATCTTGAAGCGCGAAAACGCATAGGCAGTAAGCACTCCGAGAGATACGGCGAGAAACGTCGAGCCGAAGGCAATGGTAAGTGAGTTGATGAAGCGAGGAAGGTAATTGGACGGGCCCGCGATCACCATCTCCCGCTGTCTTGTCACCGCATCGCAAGTGCCCCTCGGATCGCCGAGAGATTCAATGTATTCCTGGGCAGGTGGCGTCTTCCACCCCGTTGCAATGATCCAGAACAGCGGCAGCATCGACACCAGCGCATAGAGAATGACCAGCGCGCCTGCGACGCGCTTGGTTGCGATGGTCGGCACCACAACGGAGTGGGCTTGGCTCGTGATTGCACTCATCTCTGTTTCACCCGGTTGAGAGCCTTGACATAGATGTTGGCGAGGCCAAACACCGTCACGAACAGGACGATGGCGAAGGCCGAGGAATAGCCCGTGCGGTAGGCTTCAAAGGCTTGGCGCTTGAGCGTGATGGAAGCGAGTTCCGTGGTGGAACCCGGTCCTCCGCCTGTAAGCAGCATAACCATATCGAACATTTTGAAATTCTCGATGCCGCGGAACAGCACCGCGAGCATGATGAAGGGTAGCGCCATGGGAAGCGTGATCGACCAGAACTGGCGGAGCTTCGAAGCGCGATCCACCTCGGCGGCTTCGTAGATATAGTCTGGAATGGAGCGCAGGCCCGCAAGACAGATCAGCATGACATAAGGCGTCCACATCCAGGTGTCGACGATGACAATGGCCCACGGCGCGAGCGTCACCGAACCAAGCATCTCGAACGAGGAAGGAGGAATGCCGGTGAAGAATGAGACCATGTAGTTGAAGAGGCCGATTTGCGGCTGATAGAGGAACTTCCAGAAATTGCCGACAACCGCAGGCGACAGCATCATGGGAATGAGAATGATTGTCGTCCAGAAAGCATGGCCACGGAACTTTCGGTCGATGAGATAGGCAAGGCCAAAGCCGAGGATCAGCTGGAAGACGATCGTGAGCCGGTTGGGGCGGTTCGAGGCATAGTTGGTAAAAGAGAGATAGATTGTCCAGAACAACGGAAAGATGTTGATTGCCAGCAGCAGGATCATGGTTGGAAGAATGAACAGCCAGGCGATTGCCTTGTCGGAAAGACCGCGCACGGCGTTTGCAACGGCCGGCGGTGTCGACCGCGCTGTCAGTTCAGGGATTTTTTGCATGCTGGACATGGCAATCCGTCGTTGAAAAATTCCCCGGGGTTGCCCCCGGGGATTTGCAGCCAGGGAGGAAAAACTGCTGCGAGTTAGTTGATCTTGCCTTCTTCCTGGAAAACCACGGTCCAGTCGGTGATCAGGCCGTCGAGCGCTTCCTTTGCCGTGCCCTTGTCAGCCACCACGTAGTCATGAAGGCGCTTTTGCATGGCCTGAAGCAGCGAGGCGTAGGCCGGCTCCTGCCAGAAGTCCTGGACACCAGCCATGGCCTCGAGGAACTGCCCGGCGAAAGGCTGCGAGTCCTTGAAGGATGGATCGTTGAGAACAGCGTTGTGGCAAGCGTAGCCGCCAAGCGACCACCACTTCTTCTGCACATCCGGCTGGGCGAACCATTTGACGTAGGCAAGTGCGCCATCCATGTTGTCCGTGTTGGCGACAACCGAAATGCCCTGCCCGCCGAGCGTCGAAGCCGGAACCTTTTCTCCCGGATTGACGAAGAAGCCCGTGACATTGCCGACTTTTTCGTCCTTGGCCATGCCGGGCATGAAGGCGAACCAGTTCATCATCATGGCGACCTGGCCTGACTTGAAGGCATCAAGCCCCTCGCCCATGTAGCTGTCCGTATAGCCCGGAGGCGTGCAGCATTTGTAGATGGCCTTGTACATTTCCAGGCCCGCCACGGCATCGGCGGAGTTCACCGCGCCTTCCATGTCATACTTGCCGGGCGTGTTCTCATACTTGAAGCCATAGGGGTAAAGCGCCGAGGTAGCGCCCATGGTGATGCCTTCCGAAGCGC
>JAIBJH010000271.1 GCA_020029455.1 Hyphomicrobiales bacterium | reverse complement strand
GCCACCAGCTCTTCAGGTCCTTGAAGCGGAAGACCCAGGGCTTGCCATAGGCGCCATCGGTAATCGGCGCGCGTGTTTGATTCTGGCGGTCGGTGTCGCTGGCAAAGTACCAGTCGAAGCCTTCGCCCGAAGCGATGCGGCCCTTGAGATAATCCAGATCATAGATCGACGGAGAGATCACCGCATCAAGATGTGCGTCGCCATCGCGCCAATCTGTGAGCGGCATGTAATTGTCGATGCCGATGAAGTCGGCAGCGCTTGATGCCCACAGCGGATCGAGATGGAAATGCACATCGCCTGTGCCATCGGCGGGCTGGTGGCCGAAATATTCACTCCAGTCGGCGGCATAGGAGATTTTCGCGGAAGGCAAGATCGCCTTCACCTCGCTTGCGAGCTGCTGCAGCGCCGCCACGAAAGGATAGATCGAAGAGTCTGAGCGCAAGGTGGTGAGGCCGCGCAATTCGCTGCCGATCAGGAAGGCATCAACGCCGCCTGCGCCTGCGCAAAGATTTGCATAGTGCAGGATCATGCGGCGATAGCCCCAGTCTACGGGGCCGGAGTAAGTGACCGTAGTTCCACTCACGCTGAAATGGCTGGGCAGGCTCACGCCGAGGAATGCGTTGATCTCGGTTGCCGCCGCAGCCGTCTTGTCGGGCGTGCTCACAAGTCCCGGTGCAACCGATGCGGTGATCCGCCCGCGCCAGGGATAGGCGGACTGGCCCGTGCCGCCATAAGGATTGGGCAAGGCATTTCCCTGCGGCACATCCATCAGCAGGAAGGGATTGAACATCACCGCAACCCCACGCGCCTTAAGATCTGCGATGGCATGGATGACCGAACGATCGGAAGGCGTGCCGCCATAGGCGGGCCTGCCGTCAACCGTGCTCACAAGCGTCGCGGTGCTGCGCGTCAATCCGCTGACGGCCCATTGCGCACCGGTCGTCACTTTCGTTGCGCTATCAACGCGCGGCCGCACGCTGCAGTTTCCGCAGCGCAGATCGTCGCCGAACCAGGCCACCACCAGCGAGGCCGCTTCGAGATTGCGGCACGCCGCCTGAAGCTGATCTGTGGAGATGGTCCAGTCGCTCTTCTCGTTTGAGAGATGGGCGTTTTCGTTGTCTGACTTGCCCTTGCCCAGGACACGCGTGACGACCGTGGTGTCGTAACCAAATTCCGTTGCGCCGGGAATGATGCTGACGGCCTTCACTTCATTGGCCGCACTGTTGGCGCTGCGCAATACTTCGAAGGAAAGCTGCGGCAGGCGATTACCGAAATTTTCCAGCGGCAGCTTCTCGAAGACGATGTAGGCAAGACCGCGATAGGCCGGCGCCGCACCCTCTCCTTCGATGGCCTCGATCAGGCTGTCGGGCTCTTGCGTCTCGCTGCCGGTGTAGAGGCGCGTTGTAAATTGCGTGATGTCGATCAGCTTGCCGTCGGCCCAGACGCGGCCGATGCCATCGATCTCGCCTTCGCAGAGTCCAATCGCGAAATTTCCGAAATAGCTGTAGGTCGTCGTCTTGCTCTTCGGCCCGCCCTTGGCGGAGGCTTTCTTGGTGTCGGTGTTTTTCACCTCTTCAAGATTGGTGGACCATATCACCTGGCCCGCCACGCGCATGCGCCCCCAGAGCACGGGGATGGCAGCGCCCTCTTCCGATGCCATGACGCGCAAATCGGTGAGGCGCGGGCCTTCGATCTTCTTCGTCGATCCGAAGAGCTGCTGGTCCAGCATGTTGCCGGCGATGGCACCCGCGGCTCTGCCGATGATGCCGCCGATGGGCCCGCCGAGCAGCGTGCCAAGCGCCGCACCCGCATATGACAATACTACTGTTGCCATGGTTCAGCTCAGCTCGGGAAAGCGGAAGGCGAAGGCGATGCGCCTCCGCCACCAGTTTGAAAGTGAAACTTCAACGACAGACGCGCCCTCCTGTGCGTGGATCATGCGGGCCGCGCTCACCAGCAGCCCAGCATGCTTTGCCGGCAAGTGATTGCGCCAACGGAAGAGCAGCACATCGCCTGGCGCGGCTTCGGCAATGACAATCTCCTGCATGTGCCGGCGCGCCGCTTCTGCCAATGTCTCGTTGCCGCCCGCTTCCGCCCAGTCCGGTGAATAGGGCGGCGCGGCTTCGGGCTCTTCGCCATAGATGTCACGCCACACACCACGGATGAGCCCCAGGCAATCGCAGCCCACGCCTTTAAGGCTCGCCTGATGGTGATAGGGCGTCGCTATCCAGCCGCGAGCGGCGGTGATGATGTCTTCTGCTTTCAACATTTTTTGCTGTTTCTTTTTTCTCCATCGGCGGGCTTGACCCGCCGACCCAGTCTGGGTGGGCCGGTCAAGCCGGCCCATGGAGGAAAATTTGTTAGTGTGCTTTTTGTTGCTACGTACGCTTCCCGCCATCATTCCTGGCATCGCCTTCACTGGCGAAGGACATGACGAAATCTGTTCCCGGCATGTGGGGAAAGCCCCGGAAGTTGACGGCGTTGTTGAACTTCAAGCGGCAGGTGCCGAACTGCTTGTCGCAACCGGCAAAGAGCGTTACGGCATCTCCCGCATCTACCTCGAATGGCGGCGTGGCCCAGAGCGATAGGCGCGTAATGCCATCACTCAAGCGGTGGCGCTTCACGGCAAGAGTCTTCCCTACTCCCGCGCCACTTTCAAAACGTATCAGCCCGCGCGTGGCCCAATCATCGGCAAAGCTGATGCCCTGCAACACAAGTTCTGCGCCGTTCGCGCTTTGCACCGTGCCTGCATCGCTGAAGGCGGGGTTCAGAAGATTGACGCCGCAGCGTTGATCTCCCAGCTCCGCATCGCAGCCATATTGATAGATGCGGCCCTTGGTCTGCGCGAGCAAATGCGAGAGGCCGCGCAGTTCCGCCTCGAAGGCGGAAGCGCCGATGGTCACTTCGCCAATGTGGCCCTTGCGCAGCAGCACGCGCTGGCCCGCATCCTGCCAGTTGACGCGCCAGACTTCCGCCTCGGCGTGATCGAAGTCGCCCGCCTTCAGCCGCGCTTCATCGAGCTTGGCCGATTGCAGTGCGCCCTTGGCTTCGAGATTGTCCACGGCAAAACCCAGTGACGATTCAATTTCGCTGCCGGTGAATCCCGCCGCCGCATCGAACAGCGTACCGTCAAAGGAAATATTTTCATCGTGATCGGTGAAGCCCAGCGTCTCGCTGTTTTTCAGACGCAGGCGCCAGCAATGGCAGAGCGTCGTCGTTCCCGTATCGAGATGGGCCTGAAGGCCCGGCGGCAGCGTTCTCATGGCCGCACCTCGACCAATGGAATTTCAGGAATGTCACCGGCCTCAAAATGGCTGAGGTTTACGGTGATCCCATCCACATCGAAACGCACCGGCACATCGAATTCAAAGCCGGCGGTGATGGTTGCACCTGCTACTGGAGCGCTATTGAAGGTGATAACGCCTGTTGCAGCATTGAGCGTGAATGCCGCTGTCGGAACATCATTAACCGCC
>JAIBJH010000270.1 GCA_020029455.1 Hyphomicrobiales bacterium | reverse complement strand
CTATGACGAAGCCTATGATGCAAGCGCTGCCGTGTTCCATCCTACAGTAGGAGAGGTGGGCGAGACCTTCGCGGCGCGCGCCAACTCTTACATGAATGCCGTCCGCTGGTCTGTGGACCGGCTTTGGCCTGAATTGATGCGCACCGTGGCGCAGAACAGCGCAACAATGGTCTACACCTCTGATCACGGGCAGATTGTAGAGCCCGTTGGCTTGACGCATTGCCACGTCACGGACCCGGAAACACGCACCGCCCTTGTACCGCTGATGCTGCATCTGCCGGATGGCCAAGTGCAGAAGGAATATGCGGCGGCGGCTCCAGCTCTCAAGGACCACGCAAGCCACTTCATGCTACCTGCTACTCTACTTGATTTCATGGGCTACACCCGCGCGGACACGATGAAGACCTATAACATGTCACTGCTGGATGCAGGCCAGTTCCCCCTGGCTTTCACTTCCGGGGATATCTTCGGCCTTATGTCGAATGATGTTTCGGTCAACGAAGCAGACCCGATGACAGTAGCCCTGGAACCTGAAGCGCTGAAGGCACTGAACAATCTTTCGAGAAGTGCAAGCGTGCAGTAATGAGTGAACGCGACAACGAGTTGGCGGCGGTGCCTACCTGGACCTATGGCCACATCTTGCCGAACGGCATCACGGTGCTGGCGCTTGCTTTCGGCATGACAGCTTTCACATATGCTGCGGCTGGACTTATCGCTCCCGCCATTGCCTGTGTGCTCATTGCTGCTGTGCTTGATGCCTGTGACGGCCGGGTGGCGCGCCGGATGAACACGGCGTCGAAATTTGGTGCGGAACTTGATTCACTTGCGGACGTCATTTGTTTTGGGGCGGCGCCGGCCTTTATTGTCTATCTGTGGGGACTGAACGTCTTTGGCGTGGCTGGCTGGCTGGCGTGCCTTTTGCCCACAATTGCGGCAGCGCTACGCCTTGCACGCTTCAATGTGATGGCAGCCGATGCCAACAAGCCAAGCTGGAGTGGTCTCTACTTCACCGGCGTTCCTGCACCGGCAGGTGCATTTCTGGCACTCGTTCCCGTTTATCTGGAAGGGGCGGGTTGGCTCGACCTCCATGCGGCATCGCTGGCGGGATTGGTTTCGCTTCCGTTGGTGGCTGTGCTGATGGTGTCGACGTTCCCGACTTTCTCGGGCAAACAGACGCAGCGCAAGGCTATGCGGGTGCTGTTCCTGCCGACGCTTTTTGTGGGAACCGCAGCCGCTGCAGGACTCACCTGGTATCCCTGGCAGACTCTGGTGATTGTTGGCCTTGCCTATGTGCTGAGTTTTCCCTTCAGCTATCGCAGCAGGCGAAAAAAGATCCTCGCGATTGGTTAGGGCCAGGGCAGGGACCAGGTTTTGACGTTGGTGTAAAATTTCATCGCCTCGGCGACACCTTCCTTGATGCCGTTGCCTGAATCCTTGATGCCGCCGAAGGGTGACATCTCGATGCGGTAGCCCGGCACTTCCCAGATATTCACGGTGCCAACACTGAGGTTTTCGATGTAGCGCGTGACGCGCGGCAGGCTGTTGCTGCAAACGCCGGATGACAGGCCAAAGGGCGTCGAGTTGGAGATGCGGATGGTTTCGGCATCATCATTGGGCACACGGACGATGGGAATGATGGGACCAAAGGTTTCCTCGAAGACCAGTTCCGAAGTATGGTCGACATAGTCCACGGTGATGGGCGGTAGAACCGCGCCCTTGCGGCCTGGATTGTAGAGAATTTTGGCGCCTTTCTCGGCGGCCATGTAGACGCGCTTTTCAAAGAGGGCCGCCGCACTCTCGTTCACCACTGTGCCAAGGTCCGTTTCCGGATTTTGTGGATCGCCGAAACTGATCTTTTTTGCCTTGGCGAAAATTTTCTCGACCAGCCGGTCGGCGATGCGTTCTTGTGCCAGGATGCGCTTCACAGCTGTACAGCGCTGGCCGGAATTTTTCGTGGCACCGGCAACCGCAAGCTCAGCGGCTTTCTCAAGGTCATCATCATTGAGGTCATCGAGCACGATGAGGGGGTCGTTGCCGCCAAGCTCGAGCGCCGCGCGGCGATAGCCTGCCTTCGCTGCAATCAGCTTGCCGACGCGCACGCCACCGGTGAAGGTGATGACACCGATGTTGTTGTTCGTCACCATTTCATCGCCGATGGCTTCGGGCATGCCAGTGACGACTTGGAACATTTCAGGCGGCAGGCCGGCCTCGTAAAGAATGTCAGCGAGCTTGATGGCGGTGATGGGTGTGAGTTCGGTGGGCTTGCAGACCACGCAATTGTTGGTGGCGATGGCGGGAGCCACCTTGTGGCTGACCATGTTGAGGGGATGATTGAAGGGCGTGATGGCAGAGATGACGCCCACCGCCTCGCGTTTCGTAAAGATCTTGCGAGCCTTTCCCTGAGGCGTGAGATCGCAGGAGAAGATCTGCCCGTCATCCAGAATGGCAAGCTGGCCCGCGAGCGAGAACACGTCATAGGCTCTACCGCATTCATAGGCCGAGTCCTTCAGGGAAAGTCCCAGTTCCAACGTGATGAGCTTTGACAGTTCATCCTTCTTGGCGCGCAGCAGCTCCGCAGTGCGGAAGAGAATTTGCTGGCGCTCATAGCGGGTGAGCTTCGGCTTGTAGGCGGCGGCAATGGCGAAGGCCTGGGCGGCATGTTCGGCGCGGCCTGCGGGCACGGTGCCGATCACTTCATTGGTGTAAGGGTAGCGCACTTCAATGCGGGCTTCGGTGTCGATCTTCTTGCCGCCGATGCGCATGGCTTCGTGGATGACATGTTTCGACATGGGTGTCACTCCGCCAGATTGTTGCAGCCGATGAAGAAGGCGTCGAAGTTCCGCAGCGGCGCGTGGAGATTTTTGAGCTTTCGATTGCAGATCACTGGAATTTCCTGCTCGGTGAGGCCGCCATGGGAACGCAACGGTGCATCGAGGCCGGAGAGATCGTGCTTGGTGCGCGATGTGCCGATGACCTTGCTGGCCTTTGGCCCGCCGGAGATCACGACCAGATCGCCAATCCGGTCTTCGGGAAGATCAAAGGCCTTGCAGGCCTCGGTCTTCGTCAGGACTTTGTCGACGCCTTCCATTGCAGAGATGATGCGCGCTGCTGTATCGCTTGCGACGCCGTTCAAATAGACTGTGGCATAGGAACCAAGCGCGCCATGGTGGGCGACGTAAGGATCAGTGATCGGCAGGATGACTTTGGCCTTGCTTGCGCCCAGCGCCGTGTCAAGGGCATCCTGCAAATAGAGTACATCCGGTGAGCCATCATTCTTATGCTTGTCCTTCATGCCATGGTCGGCGACGATCACCAGCGCGACACCGAGCTTGTCGAGCGCGCCGATGTACCGGTCCATCATGGCGTAGAAATCATTGGCGTTCTTGGAGCCGGGGGCGAATTTGTGCTGAATGTAGTCAGTGGTTGAAAGATAGGTGAGGTCTGACTTGTCGCGCTCAACGAGCTTGACGCCCGCGGCAAAGACAAATTCCGAAAGC
>JAIBJH010000071.1 GCA_020029455.1 Hyphomicrobiales bacterium | reverse complement strand
AATCGTCGCCGGTGAAATCATCGGAATGTTGCAGGCAGCGTAGAAACCCCAGAAGCCGGTGTAGATCAAAAAAAGGCCGATCGTCACCAGCCAGGGATTATGCGGCGGAATATCGCGTGGCGTTCCATCGGCACGGAATTTCCCGAGCCTCGGACCGAGCACGATCAGTGCCGCAAGTGTTGCACCGCCAGCGATGGCATGCACGACGCCGGAGGCATAGGCATCATGGTAGCCGAGGAGCTTCACCATCCAGCCGAGCGGATGCCAGCCCCAGGAAGCATCGAGAATCCAGGCAAAGGACCCGATCAGCACGGCAATAATCCAGAAGGCGCCGACCCGCGCCCGCTCAATGATAGCGCCCGATATGATCGAGGCGGTGGTGATGGAGAACAGCAGAAAGGCTGCCCAGAACACGCCGTTGAGCCGATGCCAGAGGGCAGCGTCTGCCGCCGAAACGCCAAGGGCAGGCGATGGTCCCGAAAGATGCGCCGCCATCAAGGGGCTCCACGGCTTTGCAAATTCAGCCGCGGCAATGCCGCCTTCTACGATTCCGGGGCCATTGATGAAGGCGAAATAGATCCACCAGCCGAAGAGATAGAAAGTAACGGTGACCAAGGGGATGGCCATCGTGTTTTTGAGCAAGGTGTGCAGATGATTTTTGCGCCGCGACGCACCGACTTCATACATGCAGAAACCCACATGTATGAGAAACATGAAAACCACCGTCACCCAGTAATAAAACTCGGTGAAGAGGACATTCAGCGAGCTGATGTTGTCACCCATCGTTCCCTCCAGAGGCCCGCAAATTGTCCCCGCAGCTTGCGGTGCCTACCCCGTTGTGTTGTTTGCTGTGGGGCAACTTTGTTTGATGGCAGGAAACATCTGCCTTAGACGAAAGTCAAGGAGTCGCCGGACCTGGACCTAAGAGCAGGAACCCGCTGGCCTTTAGGCGGTTCGCGGTTTCCAGAACACCGGCAGCAGCAGCATGATCACCGAGAGAATCAGCAGTACCAGCGAGATGGGGTGGGTGATGAAGACGCTCCAGTCGCCCTGACTGATGGAGAGCGCCCGTCGCAGGTTCTGCTCCGCGAGCGGCCCCAGAATTAGGCCGATGATGCAGGGCGCCACCGGAAAATCAAAGCGCCGCATCAGATAGCCCATGAGACCGGTGATGAAGAGGAGGCCAAGGTCAAAAGTCGAGCGGTTCACGCTGTAAACGCCAAGCGTTGAGAACACCAGGATGCCGCCATAGAGCAGGGGCTGCGGAATGCGCAGCAGCTTCACCCACAGGCCCACCAGCGGCAGGTTGAGCACCAGCAGCATGGCATTGCCGATGAAGAGGCTGGCGATCAGTGTCCACACCAGGGGGCCGGAATTGACGAAGAGTTGCGGACCTGGCTGCAGGCCGTATTGCTGGAAGGCAACAAGGAGAATGGCCGCCGTGGCGGATGTCGGCAGGCCCAGCGAAAGAAGCGGCACCAGCACGCCCGCCACCGCGGCATTATTGGCAGCTTCAGGCCCGGCCACGCCCTCAATGGCTCCCTTACCGAATTCCTCCGGACGCCTGGAGAGTTTCTTCTCGAAGAAGTAGGAGAGGAAGGTTGGAATTTCCGTGCCGCCAGCAGGCAACGCGCCAAACGGAAAACCAAGCGCCGTTCCGCGCAGCCAGGGTTTCCACGAGCGACGCCAATCCTCACGCGTCATCCACAGGGAGCCGCCAACAGCTTCAACCGTCACTTCCCGCAACTCCTTGCGCGAGGCCACATAGAGGCACTCACCCACCGCAAAGAGGCCCACAGCCACGACCACGAGGTCGATGCCGTCAAGAAGCTGCGCGTAGCCGAAGACCAACCGCACCTGTCCGGTCAACTCATCAATGCCGATGAGCCCAAGCGCAATGCCGAGCGCCAAGGATGTGAGACCTTTGTACACATGGCTGCCGAGCATGGCCGAGGCCGTGGTGAAGGCGAGGATCATCAACGCGAAATACTCCGCCGGGCCGAAGGCGATGGCGAGCTTCACCACAACGGGCGCGAAGAAAGTAAGAAGCAGCGTGCCAATGGTGCCAGCCACGAAGGAACCGATAGCCGCCGTGGCAAGGGCAGGAGCACCGCGCCCCGAGCGCGCCATCATGTTTCCTTCGATGGCCGTGATGATGGAACCACTTTCACCCGGCGTGTTGAGCAGTATCGATGTCGTCGAAGAGCCGTACATTGCACCGTAGTAAAGCCCACCGAACATGATGAAGGCGGATGTCGGCTCCAGATAGCCAGTGATTGGCAGCAGCAACGCGATTGTCAGCGCCGGGCCAATGCCGGGCAGGATGCCGATAAAGGTTCCGAGCGTGACGCCAAGCAGCGACCAGCCCAGATTTTCCAGCGTGATGGCCCCGGCAAAGCCTTGCAGCAATTGTTCGAGCGCGTTCATGTGAAGAGCGTTCCGGCGGGAAGGCGAAGGCCGAGGCCCTTGGAGAAAAGGACATAGGCCACTGCCGAAAGAACAACGCCAATGAGCAAATCACGCATCCAGCTGCGAGATCCCAACCCATGCGCCGTCAGCAGGAAGAGCACGGCCGCAGCCGGAATGAAGCCAAAGGGTTCAAGTGTGAAAACTGAGAGCAATAGGCCCGCCATGATGACAGCAGGCCCGTAGAGTTCGTGGCCTGCCGCCGGCGGCGAGGCATGTCCGTGCCAGGCCACCAGTGCGCCACACAATGCAAGCAAACCCGCCGCGAACCAAAGGAACGCAGCTGGACCTACTTTCGCATAGATGGGGCTGACATTGATGCCCATGGCCTCGCGCGCCATCACGAGACCAAGTGCAATGATCCCGAGCCCCAGAAGGAGCTCGGGCCAATTGCGGCTGGAAGACGTCACTGCACGAGGCCGATGGTCTTCAAGACTCCGGTGACACGGTCATTTTCGCTAGCGAGATAGGCGCCGAATTCATCGCCGGACATATAGAGATCGATCCACTTCTTGTCGGCGAGAACCTTCTTCCAGGCATCGGAGGCATGCATCGCGTCAACCGCCGCGACCAATTCCTTCTTCTGGTCATCGGTGATGCCGGGCGCGGCCACAACCGAGCGCCAGTTGGCAAGCTCCACATCGACGCCCTGTTCCTTCAGGGTTGCGATGTCGATGCCTTCGACCTTCGCACCCGCCGAGATACCAAGGGCACGGAGTTCGCCGGACTTGATCTGGCCTTCCCATTCGCCATAGCCGGAAATGCCTGCCGCCACATGGCCACCCATGATGGCCGCCAGCGCCTCACCACCACCCGAGAACGGAACGTAGTTCAGCTTGGCCGCATCAGCGCCCGCTGCCTGGGCAATGAGCCCTGCGAGAATGTGATCCGTGCCGCCGGCAGAACCGCCGCCGATTGCGACAGAACCAATATCAGCCTTCAGCGCTGCTGTGAGATCAGCTAGCGTCTTATGTGGCGAATTGGCGGGCACAACGACCACTTCATATTCGCCGGTGAGGCGGGCAATGGGCGTTGTGTCGGTGAGGGAAACGGGCGACTTGTTGGTCAGCACCGCGCCCACCATGACCAGGCCGTTGACCAAAAGGGCGTTGCCATCGCCCTTGTTCTTGTCGGTGAATTGGGCAAGGCCCACTGTTCCACCGGCTCCGGCCACGTTTTCAACGGTGACGGCCTTGGCCTGTCCACCTGCCTGCATGACATCGGCCATGGCGCGAGCCGTCTGGTCCCAGCCACCGCCGGGTTTGGCAGGTGCGATGATGGTCAAATTGTCGAGTGCCAGTGCCTCAACGCTCATGAAACCCGCCATCAATGCGGCGGCCATGGCTTTGACAAATGTGCGCTTGTTCATGTGTTTCCTCCTCAAGGCACTTGGTTGTTATTATTATGAGTCCAGATTGCGCAAAATCGCCCCGAGTGCAAGCGGGTTCGATATCGGTTGCTGGACCTGCCATATTGCGGCGATTGATTCGTGCTCAACTGGGAACAAGATGGCGAAATCGAACAATGGAAAAGGCGGCGGCGACCTCTTCGGAGACATGCCGCAGGCACCCAAAGCCAAGTCCCGCGCTACGGCCAAATCCCGTGGCGAGGAGAGCTACACCGCTGCCGACATCGAGGTGTTGGAGGGCTTGGAGCCCGTCCGCCGCCGCCCCGGCATGTATATCGGTGGCACTGATGAAAAGGCGCTGCACCACCTCTTTGCCGAAGTGATCGACAACTCCATGGACGAGGCGGTCGCCGGCCATGCCACACGCATCGAGGTGGAATATCACGAGGATGGCTATCTTTCAGTGATGGACAATGGCCGCGGCATCCCGGTCGATCCGCATCCCAAGTTCAAGGACAAGTCAGCGCTGGAAGTCATCATGACCACGCTGCATGCGGGCGGAAAATTCGACTCCAGCGTCTATGACACATCAGGCGGCTTGCATGGTGTCGGCGTGTCAGTGGTGAACGCACTTTCCGAGCATCTGATCGTTGAAGTGGCGCGCGGCCAGCAGCTCTACCGGCAAGAGTTCCGGCGCGGCAAGGCCACCGGCAAGATCCAGAATCTCGGCAAGGTGTCCGGCCGTCGCGGCACCATGGTGAAGTTCCTGCCCGACAGCCAGATCTTCGGCAAGGGCAACACCGCCTTCAATGCCCATCGCCTCTATCGCATGTCGCGCTCCAAATCCTATCTCTTCGGCGGTGTTGAAATCCGCTGGGCCTGCGCGGAAAAGCACATCAAGGACAAGGACACGCCGACAGAGGCGGTGTTCCATTTCCCCGGCGGCTTGCAGGACTTTCTGGAGGAGCGTCTGGAAGGCCGCCCGCGCGTGGCCGACGAGATGTTTGCAGGAAAGGTGGAGAAGGAAGGTGGCCATGGCACGGTGGAGTGGGCGGTGGCCTGGTTCGGCGGCGAAGACGGCTTTATATCATCCTACTGCAACACGATCCCCACTGCCGATGGCGGAACGCATGAGCAGGGCCTGCGTACCGCGCTCAACAAGTCGCTGAAAAATTACGCCGAACTCACCGGCAATAAACGTGCAACCAGCATCACCGCCGATGACGTGATGATCCAGGCTGGCGCCATGCTTTCCGTCTTCATTCGCGAGCCGGAATTTGTCGGCCAGACCAAGGACAAGCTGGCGACAGTCGAGGCTGCCAAGATCGTGGAACGCGCAGTCAGTGATCATTTCGATCACTGGCTCACGGGGCATCCCGCGCAAGCCGACCGTTTGCTGGATTTTGTAATCGAGCGCGCCGAAGAGCGCGTCCGTAGGCGGCAGGAAAAAGAGGTGGGCCGCAAGACGGCGGTGCGGAAGCTTCGTCTTCCCGGCAAGCTCGCCGATTGCTCCGCTACACAGGCCGAAGGTTCAGAACTCTTCATCGTGGAAGGCGACTCGGCTGGAGGTTCCGCCAAGCAGGCGCGCAATCGCGAGACACAGGCCGTGCTGCCCTTGCGCGGCAAAATTCTGAATGTCGCCTCTGCCGGCAAGGACAAAATGGCCCAGAACCAGCAGATCAGCGACCTCGTGCAGGCGCTGGGCTGTGGCATAGGCACTTCATACCGCGAAGCCGATCTCCGCTATGAGAAGGTCATCATCATGACTGACGCCGATGTGGACGGCGCCCACATCGCCTCGCTGCTCATCACCTTCTTCTATCGCCAGATGCCGAAGTTGATTGATGACGGCCATCTCTATCTCGCCGTACCGCCGCTCTACCGCCTGAGCCAGGGCGGCAAGAACGCCTATGCCCGTGACGAGAAGCACCGCGATGAATTGCTCAAGACCGAGTTTACGGGGCGCGGCAAGGTGGAAATGGGACGCTTCAAGGGCCTTGGCGAGATGACCGCGCCCCAGCTCAAGGAAACAACTATGGACCCGGCCAAGCGCCTGATGCTGCGCGTGACGCTATCGGATGCGGCCCGCGCCTCAACCGCGCGCATTGTCGAGCAGCTGATGGGGAATAAGCCAGAAGAGCGCTTCAACTTCATTTCCGAACGTGCGCAATTCGTCGAGGAAGAGACGCTGGACGTCTAGGGCGGGTCCAAGTCGGCTACTGGATATCCAAGTCAGTGGATGTCGCCACGAAGTTCTGGCCCGAAGCCCTGCCACTGATCTTTTCCGGCACCCAGATTGTCCTGCCCAGCGTGGCGGCATTCACGGGCTTCAGGAGAACACCGTAGATGTCCGGCTTGGCCGCATCGGGTTTTGCGTCTGCCACTTCCTTGCCCGCCACATAGTTCAACGTGATGCGGCAGGAAATGCGCCCTTCATCTTCGTTATTGCCGCCAGCCAGCACAACGTCATAGACATCGCGGCCATCAAATACCCTGCGGCCTCCCCTGCATGGGCTATCGTTGCTGTCGAACGACAATCCGAGGAGCAAGGACAAGGGGTCCACTGTTGATGCATTGACGACTTGCGCCATGGCGGCGAACTCATCATCGCCATTCTCTTCGGTGATCAGCGGCGCGCCGCTGCTCCAGTCGGTTGTTGCTTCCTTTTTCTTGCCATTCTTTTTGCGCTCGCGGCTGAAGCTGGCGGGTGTGAACCTGCCACTGCTCAAGGTCCCCTGGGCGCCCATCTCAATCTTGTAATCGGAGAACCAGTTCGCCATGCCAGTTGTCTTTGCGGTGATTTCCGTTGCATAGGCGTTGCCTCTGATCTGCGTAGTGAAGCGGAGCTTCATGATCGTGACGCCCTTCACATCCACGTCGTATCGGACGCTGACCTCAGCGTCTTCCGCCAGGGCACTGCCCGCAAGGGGAGCGGCAAGGCAAAGGCACAATGCCGCGATTGCAGAGAATTTCCCAATGCCGTTGATCATCGTCTTGCAGCCGCTGTCTAGATCGAAGATGTTACCGGAAAGCATGTTATCTTGCCACTCTTTGTGACCATTATGTGATCCCCGTGATTGATCCTGCTGAACTTGACCGCCTTTTGTCTGCGGCTGTAGCGAACTTTGTTGCCAGGCGGCCCAAGACGGCTGCCATGCATGAACGCGCCAAAGCCGTCATGCCCGGCGGAAACACTCGCACGGTATTGTTCTCCCAGCCCTTTCCGATCAGGGTGGCAAAGGCCGAAGGTTGCCGCCTGACCGATGTGGATGGCCATGAGTATGTGGACTATGTCGGCGAATACTCGGCAGGGATCTATGGCCATTCGCACCCCAAGATCACCGCCGCAGTCCAGTCTGCCACGGGGCAGGGACTCAACATGGGCGCCCAGCATGAACAGGAAGTGACCTTCGCCGAGGCTGTGACCAGTCGCTTCGCCCTGGAGCGCGTACGCTTCACCAACTCCGGCACCGAGGCCAACATGATGGCGCTCGCCGCCGCGAGGAATTTCACCGGCAAGCCCGCCATCATGCCCATGGAGGGCGGCTATCATGGCGGCACGCTCTATTTCACCCACGGTGCCTCGCCGGTGAATGCGCCCTTTGAATGTGTGATGGGCAAATACAATGATGTGGAAGCGACACGGAAACTGATTACCGACAACGCGCAACGCCTTGCCGTTGTGATCCTGGAGCCCATGCTGGGCGGCGGCGGCTGCATTCCGGCAAGCATGGAATTTCTTGGGATGCTCAGTGAGGAATGCGGGAAACTTGGCATTGTGCTGATCTTCGACGAAGTCATGACCTCGCGCCTGCATCCCGGCGGCCTCGCCGCCAAGACTGACGTGACACCTGATCTCAAGACTCTTGGCAAATATATTGGCGGCGGCATGAGCTTTGGTGCCTTTGGTGGCCGTGCCGAAATCATGGACCAGTTCGATCCATCACGCCCCAAGGCGCTGCCCCATGCTGGCACCTTCAACAACAACACGCTGACCATGATGGCTGGGTATGTCGGCATCACCGAAGTCTTCACGCCCGAGGCTTGTGTCGCACTAAATGAGCGCGGCGAAGCGCTGAAGGCGCGCCTCAATACGATGTTCATGAAGCACCAGGCGCGGATGCAGGTGACGGGCGTCGGCTCGCTTCTCACCTTGCATCCGATTGGCGGTAACATCCGCAGCGCCGAGGATGCAGCCAAGGCAGACGGGCGGCTGAAGCGCCTGATCTATTTTCACCTCTTAGATGAAGGCATCTATCTTGCAGAGCGCGGTTTCATGGCGCTGTCGTTGATCTTGGCAGGCCAGGAGTTCGATGCCCTTGAGGCATCGCTGGCCCGTTTCATTGCGAAGTATCGTGCGTTTGTCTGATGACTTTGCCCAGGGCCTTCGCCAAATTGCCCTTTCGTGAAACTGTCACTTGGCTGAGGCCTAGCCATGATGCCATCAACCGGAGTTCTGCAGCGAGTGCAGTTGCAACCTCCTCTTGATCAACGCCTGCTTCTGAATTCGCGGTGTTGACCCTCAACACGCTTTCTGCACGGTCTGACTTGAGGCAGAGCCGCGCCGGCAATCTATCGCCCATCAGGAAGGGCAAGACATAGTAGCCGTACTTGCGCTTGTGATCGGGTGTGTAGAGTTCGATGCGGTAGTGAAAATCAAAAAGCCGCTCAGCGCGTTCCCGATACCAGACCAGAGGATCAAAAGGAGAGAGCAGGGCCCGCCCGCCCGCCTTTCTTGGTATGATCGCTTCCACGGGCATGTAGGCAGGCTTGTTCCATCCTTCGACTTTCACCTCGACAAGCGATCCTGCTTCAACCGCTTCCGCAAGTGCCGATTTGGTTTCGGCAACAGGCAGCCGGAAATAATCTCTAAGGTCAAATTCTGTCCCGACGCCAAGTGCCTGCGCCGCCATCACCAGAAGTTGGCGAAACGCTTCCTTCTCGGAAGGTGTCGGAAGATTGAGGACATCGGCAGCTATGACACGTTCGGTCAAGTCATAGACGCGCTCGAAGCCTTGCCGTTCGCGCGCCGTAATGAGGCCTTGGTCGAACAGCGTCTCAAGCGCCATTTTGCCCTTGCTCCATCCCCACCAGCCGCCTTGCGCCTTGCCGCCGCCCGGAACCTCGCTGGCCCGGACGGGGCCGTTCGTCTCGATATGCTTGAGCGTATCGCGCAAATAGGCGGCCTGTTCACGCCCAAAGGAATCCATCGAACTGTAGATGCCATTGCCCTGCCGCGCCCGTTCCATGCGCCAACGCATCAGCGGATGCAGTGCCATCGGCACAAGGCTTGCCTCATGAGCCCAGCATTCGAAACAATGTCGGCGCTTCGACTTCAGCGTGCGCTTGTCGAGCATTTCGGCATCATAGTTGCCGATGCGCGAAAACAGCGGCAGGTAGTGCGAACGCACCAGCACATTAACGCTATCGATCTGCAGGAGGTGCAGCCGGTCAATGGTCTTCTCGACTATTGACCAAGTGCCGCTTTCGCGCCGGGGCTTTCCTGAAAACCCCTGTGCTGCGAGCGCCAGCCGCCGCGTTTCAGCCAGCGAAAGACTATTGGATTTCATAGGGCCTTTTCGACTTTGATGAGATGTTCGGCAAAGCCCTGCCTTGCATAGAAGCGCCGCGCCGCCGCATTCGATGCCAGAACGCTAAGCCGCAGCCAGTTAATCCCTGCGGCTTTGGCAATACGTCCCGCTTCATCAATCAACATCGCTCCAATTCCATTGCTGCGGCGGCTTTCAGCAACCGCGAGGTCGCCGACAAAGGCATAGCGGTAGAATGCTTCCTCCGGTTCATCACTACTGTCGCAATGCGTCAGGAGCGTGCAATAGCCCACAATTATTCCAGCAATTTCCGCTACAAGGAACGCGCCTTCGTGGTCCGTCACAGATTTGCAAATCTGGCTGACGTAGTCTTTGCCAATATCCTCAGGAAGTTTCATGCGAGCGAACAGCATTCGCTCGGCCTTTTGCAAGTCCCGGGCGACGGCGATCACGCCATCAAGGTCATGCTCTTCAAAGCTGCGGATCGTGACCGCAGTTTTCATGTGGCTTCATCGTGCCAGGCAGCCTCTACCGGCTGCGCAGCATCGGCGGCCAGGTTCTTGTTGTACACATAAAGCGTGGAGCAATAAGGACAGACCATCTCGCCCGCAGCGCCCATGTCGAGGAACACATGCGGATGGTCATGGGGCGGCTTAGCTCCGATGCACATGAACTCCTTGGCGCCAATTTCGATTTTCGCCACTCCCATGGAGTTCTGGAAATGAGGCGTTGCGCCTGCGGCCATGACGGGTTCCTCGCATGCTTGTTTTGCGGGCTGCTCGATAGCATATCTTTGGGGTCATGCAAAAATTCAATTCGGACGGCGTGGAGATCGCCTTCATGGATGAGGGCGAGGGCGAGTCGGTCCTCCTCATCCACGGCTTTGCCTCGAATATCCGGGTCAATTGGGTCTCGACCGGCTGGGTCAAATATCTTCTGGATGCAGGCTTCCGGGTCATCGCCTTCGACCATCGCGGCCATGGCGAAAGCGAGAAGCTTTACGACCAGGCGCAATACTCGGCGCCCTTGATGGCCGTTGATGCGGCCCGCCTGCTGGAGCACCTCAACATCGCATCTGCAAATGTCATCGGCTATTCCATGGGCGCGCGCGTTGCGGCCTTTCTCACCATCCAGCGGCCGGACTTGGTGAAGAAGGTGGTCTTTGCAGGACTGGCCGAACGCATGGTCTCCGGCGTGCCGGGTGCCGAGGCCATTGCCGATGCGCTGGAAGCACCGCATGTCTCGGATGTTGTTGATGCAGGTGCAAAGTCCTTCCGCGTCTTTGCCGACCAGACCAAGAGTGACCGCAAGGCTCTTGCCGCCTGCATCCGTTCTACACGCGTCAAGATCAAGCCTGACGCCCTTGCTGCCATTAAAGTGCCCGTGCTGGTGGTTGCGGGTGAACTGGATGATGTTTCGGGGAAAGTCGAACCCCTTGTTGCCATGATCCCCGGTGCCAAAGGCCTGACACTACCGGGAAAAAACCCCATGTCGGCCGTGGGCGACCGGGACTTCAAACGGGAATCAGTGGCCTTTTTCAAAGCCTTGTAGGCGAAGCCCCGGTTCACCATG
>JAIBJH010000070.1 GCA_020029455.1 Hyphomicrobiales bacterium | reverse complement strand
GTTGTACTTGAAGCGCGTGCCCTGCTTGCGCTTGACGTAGTAGAAGAATTCGATAGAGCCATACATCACGAAGATGCAGATGGCGTTGACTGCATAGAGCCAGAGCACCCAGCCCCAGCTCAATGTCTTCATGGTTTCGAAGTCAGGAATGACCCACTGCCAATAGGCAAGGGCCGTTGCCATGTGGAAGGCGTTCCATGGCCAGACATAACCAATCAGCCATTTCAGAATTTTTCGCGGCTCAATGGGCCACATCCAGAACGGTGCAACTTCGGGCCGATGGCGGGGAAACCAGTCCCCACGCTTGTTCCTTGTCCCGAACTGCAGATCGTCCATCGCTCTCTCCCTGCCGGGTGCCGGAGCCGGCAGAATGTTTGGTGCGTTTCACCCGTCTGATGGAATGTCTGTTGCATGGGGATTCAAAATGGCGCAATATTCAATGAGATATTGTCGCGCATTTTATGTCATTACATGTCTCATTGCCTTTTCGAACAGTGACACATATTGAATGAGGTGGAGGGATGCCGAGAGCCACAATCAAGGATGTTGCAGGGCGGGCGGGACTGTCCATTTCAACGGTCAACAGGGCCATCCATGAGCCCGCAATAGTCCGCGAAGAGACTTTGCAAATGATTGTGAAAGCAGCGGAGGATGTTGGTTTTTATGGTCTTGTGGCGATGAAGCACGGCCTGGCAGCGGCCCGGCCGAAAATCCATATTGGTATTTTATTGTTGCAGCGCAAAAGGGCCTTCTATCAGAATCTCGCCCAGGCCATGCAGGATGCAGCAAGCAACTGGCGCGATCACCAGGTGATGACACGAATTGAGTATCTGGACGAGCTCACGCCTCAAAACGTATCAGATGGATTGTTGCGCCTGGGTGAGACTTCTGATGCCTTGGCGGTGGTCGCGCCGGAGCATCCGATCGTGGCCGCGACCATCGAGGAACTTGCCTCCCGCAACATCAAAACCTTTGCGCTCGTTTCGCAACTCACGGCGCGTTGCAGTGTCGGCTATGTGGGTCTCGATGCTTGGAAGGTTGGCCGCACTGCAGGCTGGGCCTTTGACAATTTCTGCAAGACCCCAGGAAAGATCGGCATTCTGGTCGGTAACCATCGCTACCGTTGCCAGGAAACCAATGAAAGCGGTTTCCGCTCTTACTTCCGTGAGCATCAGCGTGGCTTTGAACTACTTGAAGCGCAATCCACCTTCGAGACTGCGAGCATTGCCCAGGAGGTGACTGAGCAGATGCTGGAAACACATCCAGACCTTGTCGGACTCTTTATATCTGGCGGAGGTGTTTCAGGCGCCGTGGCCGCTCTGCGGAATGGCGGTAAAGCAAAGGGGATCTTTGCAGTTGGCTATGATCTCACCGATGTCACGCGCGCCGCGCTCATTGATGGAACAATCAATGTGCTGATCTCGCACCCGCTACAAGCCTTGGCGCACGAAGCAGTAGCGGCCATGATCCAGTCATATGAAGGCGGGCAGGATTTCCCGCCGCAATCGGTTTCCTTGCCGTTCGAAATCTACACTTCGGAGAATTTGTGAGATATTCCCGGTGCGCCACAATTGTTTCCGTCCGGATCAATCACCGACGCCGATGATGTTCTGATCATAGTCGACGAGGGCTCCGGTCATTACGCCAGCGCCAGGCGAGAGCATGTAGCTCACGAGGACGGCCAATTGGGCGGGTTTCACCAATTGCCCCATGGGGGCATTTTTCTCGGCGGTCTCCAGCCAGTTGTCAGGTGCGCTGTGCCATTTCTTCTGCACCGCATCTTCGCCTTCGGTATCCATCCAACCCGGCATCACCGCGTTCACACGGATGCGGTTTTTGCGATAGGCATAGGCGGCGTTGCGGGTTGCGGCAGCAAGGGCCGCCTTTGACGAGGAGTAGGGATGCAGGAAAGGTTGTCCGCCGTGGCCCGACATGGAAAGCACATTGACAATGCTGCCCGGCTGCTTTGCCGCAAGAAGGCCCTTCACCACACCCTGCATGAGCAGCATGGGTCCAAGTACATTGGTGTGGAAAATGAAGTCGAAATTTTCGCGCGTGGTTTCAAGGAGAGAAGCGCGAGTCGAGGTGGCGGCGGCATTGGCCAGGACGTTGATCACACCAAATTTCTTTGCTGCTTCCTCGGTGGCGCCGAGGGCTGCTTTGTCATTGGAAATGTCGGCGCTGATGAAGATAGCTTCGGTGCCAAGTTTCTCCAGCTTTGCCACCGCGTTTGCGCCCTTGGCCTTGTCGCGGCCAATGATGGCGATGGATTGGCATCCATCATTGGCAAGCTGCGATGCGATGGCAAAGCCGATTCCTTGGGCGCCGCCAGTGACGATCGCCCTGCTTCCTGAATGTGCCTTGGTCACGCTGCTTCCAGTTCCTTTTCGGCTTGCTTGGCGCCGGTGATGTAAGCCACCACCTCTTCGCCGCTTGTGTTCTTCTTGATGAGGTTTGCCACGATGCGGCCGCGGCGGAACACGATGATGCGATCCACAAGGTCAAAGACTTGGCGCATGTTGTGGCTGATCAGGATCAGCGGCTCGCCGTTCTGCTTCAGGGTGCGGACGATATTTTCAACCTGTGCCGTTTCCTGAACGCCAAGGGCTGCTGTGGGCTCGTCCATGATGATGAGCTTGGATGGAAAGGTTGCGGTGCGGGCGATGGCCACGCATTGGCGCTGGCCGCCAGACATGCGGCGGATGGTATTCGCCAGATTGGGAATCTTGACGCCTGTCCTCGCGAGCGCATTCCGTGTCGCCTCACGCATGGACTTGCCATCGAGAATCGAGAAGGGCCCGAGCTTGAAGAGAAACCTCTCGCGCCCGAGAAATAAGTTGGAGGGAACGTCGAGATCGTCAGCCAGCGCCAAGGTCTGGAATACCGTCTCGATGCCGGCTTCTCTGGCGTCTAACGGCCCCTTGAAGGATACCTCCTGACCATAGAAGTGGATGCGCCCGCTGGTCGGCTGCTCGACGCCGGTGATCTGACGCACGAAAGTGGACTTGCCGGCGCCATTGTCACCCATGATGGCTACGTGTTCGCCGGTGCGCAGTTCAAAGTTGGCGCCTTCCAGCGCGTGAACGCCGCCATAGTGTTTGGTAAGGCCCTCGGTCTTGAGAACAATGTCTGACATGGAAGCCTCCTATTTCACCAAACCTCTACGGCGCTGCCGCCACTGGTCGAGAACAACCGCGGCCACGATGATCGTGCCTTTCACCATTTCCTGGTAGTAGGCGTCGAGCTTCATGAAGGTGAAGCCCGAAATGATCACGCCGAAAATCAGTGCACCAAGCACTGTACCGACAATCGATCCGCGCCCTCCCGTGAGCGAAACGCCGCCGATTACCGCCATGGCGATGGCGTCCAACTCATACATGATGCCCATTCCCGCCTGGGCGGTCAGGTTTTTCGATGAGAGGACAAGTGCTGCAATGGACGCCAGAACTGCGGCGAGCGTGTAGACGAGGATCTTGTGGTTCTCGACCTTTATGCCGACGGTGCGGGCCGCCTCCTCATTTGAGCCGATGGCATAGCAGTGCTTGCCGTATTTCGTGTAGCTCATGATAAGCTGAAACAGTATCGCCAGCGAAATGAAGATGAAGACTGGCATCATGCCCTTGCCAATTCCGGCGAAGCTTTCGGTCGGAAATGAGATGGGGTTGCCATGGGACCACCAGCGCGAAAGGCCACGCGCGAATACCATCATGCCGAGCGTGGCAATGAACGGTGGAATGCGCGTGTAGGCGATGATGGCGCCATTGACGAGGCCCGCAACGACGCCACAGACAATGCCAACAAGGATGGGAACAATCACAGGCAAGTCCATCCAGGTGTCGGAGAATATGGCCTTGGGATTGGGGTTGCCATTGACGATTGCCGTTTGTGCAAAGGACATGGCGATCATTGCCGTTGCGCCGACGATGGAACCCGACGACAAGTCAATGCCGCCGCAAATGATGACCTGTGTCACGCCGATAGCAATGATGCCTACAATGGACACCTGAAGAATGATGACCTGCAGGCGTTGCTCGTTGAAGAGCGTGTCCACATTCGCACGCGTGTTGAGAAGGAAGGATTCTCCCAAGACAAGGCGGCCCAATATCTCGAATGCTGCAACTATGATGACAAGCGCCATCAGGACATTGACTTCATTTGGCCAAGTCCGTTTCGACGCGTCAAAGCCAACGCCGCCCACACCTACAGCCTTGTCAGCCATGTCATCCTCCGCGCGAGGCTCAGCCCCGCAACTGAACTCCGTCGAAGCGGGCACCTTGCCCGTTGTGAAGGAGGCCATGTCCAGAATTGCAAAGACCCAACTCCTTTGCAACACGCTGAGAAAAAGGAGCGGTGCACAAGGCACCGCCCCTATCAGTACCAGGGAGAGAAATCAGTTCTTCTTCAGGTAATCGCCGATATTGGCAGGCGTTACCAGTTCGAAGGGAATCCACACCTTCTGCTCCACCGCTTCACCCTTGGCGAGCTTCACGGCTGCATCGAGCGCGCCAGAACCCTGGCCAGCAGCGTTCTGGAACACAGTGACGTCAAGATCACCAGCCTGCATTGCGACAAGTGCGTCCTGAGTTGCGTCAACGCCACCCACAACCACCGACTTCATGTCGACATTGCCGGCCTTGAGAGCCTGGATGGCACCAATCGCCGACTCGTCGTTGTTGGCAATGACACCGTCAAAGGCTTCACCCTTGGAGAGCCAGTTGGTCATCAGGTTCTGGGCTTCGTCACGGCGCCAGTTGGAGGTCTGCTCGTCAATGATCGTGACCTTTACGCCGCAGTCCGGGCCACCAATCACATCATGGATGTCCTTGGTGCGCTGCACTGCGGCCTGGTTGGAGAGCTCACCCATGATCACATAGACCTTGGCCTCGGCCTTTCCAGCTTCCTTGAAGAGGCGGCAGGCTTCCTTGGTTTCGAGTGTGCCGGAGTCAACTTCGTTTGAGGCCACGAAAGCCTGGTTGTCAGGCAACGTGTCGAGGTTGATGGGCTGGCGATTGACATAGACCAGCGGCTTGCCTGCGGCGGCTGCGGCATCCGACATGGCCTGGGTGGCCGAGGTATCGACCGGATTCACGATGATGGCGTCAACGCCCGAAGCGGCGAAGTTCTTGATCTGGTCAAGTTGCTTGGCCACGTCGTTCTGGGCGTCCTCGATCTGAACCTCAATGCCGTTGGCATCTGCGTAGGATTGGATACCGTTGCGCAGAACGGTGAGGAAGTTGTCGTCGAACAGCGCCATCGACACACCTACTTTGGTGGCGTGGGCCGTCGAGGTCATCAAGGCTGCCATGGCGGCGGCGATGAGAAATTTCTTCATGTGTTTGGGCTCCTGTTTTTGGGCACCCGGCAACGCCCACTTTTTTCACATACCGGACTCCCGCAAGCGGGATGGTTTCTAGTTTGTCCGCAACACTTCCTTGGCTGGCGGCGCTGGGGAGAAGACAGCGCCGCCCGCTTGGAAGACTGAACGGTGAAAGGCCGTAGACGTTTGCATTCCTCCGTTCCGCCCTGGCTCTTTATCGGCCGGTTGCGGGTATCAAAAAATGGAACAATCATTTCATTTTTTGACAACTACGAACAGAATATTCCAAATTTGAGAGGAGTCAATCGACCTGGCGCCTTCAGACGTAATCCCATCATTTTCCATCACGCGGCTTGATTGTGGCACTGATGGAGAATTGTCAGAGATTTTCGCTGACTATGATTTCAGGCGGGAGGAAGGATTGCTGTGGTGAAATGCGGCGCTCTTCGCAGGCCGCCACCATATTGGCGACAGCGCGCTGCGCCAGCGGGACAACGGGGGTCGCCAGAGCAAGGTCAATGACGTCATCGAGCAAGGCTGCCCGGGTTCCCGGTGTTAGTTCATTGCATACGGCAACAGGCCGGCGCTTGCCTATGATTTCGCGTAAGGCGCGGATCAGGCCGTATTGTCCTCCGCCCGCCACATAGATCGCCACCAGATCGGGATAGGAGCCGAGCATGTCAGACACTGCCTCATAGGCAATGCGCTCGTCATCGAGATTGATGATAGGTTCGAACAACTGAAACTCTGGCTGATGCTCGCGCATATAGGCGCGGAAACTGATTTCGGACGTCTCCTGATTGAGGTAGCGGTGGCTGCCGACGAGAATGCCGATCTTTCCGGGTTTCTTGGCGAGGCGGCTGATGGTCCAGCCAGCAATTCTTCCGCATTTCCGGGAATCGAGCCCAATATGGCCAGTGCAGGCAGTGGAAGTCACGAAGCTCAGAAGCGTGAACACCGGCTTTCCCTGGGCCACCGCTTTCTCGATTGCTTCGTTGACTTGCGGTGAGTCCATGGCGACAACGGCAAGCGCATCCACCCGCGGCGCCACTTCCGAGATGCGCTTGGCAATATAGTTAGGCGCCACTTCATCCATGAATTCCAGCAGCGGCTTTCCTTCCACCTCGTGCGAGGCTTTCGTCTCGGCAACAAGTGCGCTGCCCAGCGCCTGATAAAACTCGTCCCGTTTCTGAAGGAGAAAGCCGAAGCGACGCACCGGAATTTCGCTGAGCCGGCGCTTGAGGAGGCTTGTGGCATGATAGCCGATGGACTCTGCTGCCTTCACCACACGCTGCGCGGTATCTTCGCTGACCGGGAGCCTGCGGTTGATGACCCTGTCTACGGTCGCAATGGAAACGCCAGCGGCCTTTGCGAGGTCCATCAGGGTGGGGCGCTTCACCATTCGGATATGTTTCCGTCGCCTGAGATGAAATGATATGAGTTGACAAAAACTATCATAGCTGGATTGATCGTCCGGAACAACTGTTCTATTTTCTCTGCAGAATAGTGAGGCATTCCATGACTGTTGCTGCTGCCACGGAAAATTACGGTCATCGCGACTATGGCATGCTCGGGCAGGATGCTGAGAAGGCAGTGCAGCTCGGCCTCAAGTCTGCCGAGTGGTATCACACGGAGATTCCACGCAAGGACATCAAGGAGCTGATGAAACGCTCCGACCAGCCGGCCATCCGCGACACGATCATCTGGCTTGGCTCAATGGCAGTGTTTGTAGCGCTTGCGATCTGGCTTTGGCCAAGCTGGTGGGCCGCGCTTCCGCTTGCAGCCTATGGGGTTCTCTATGGCTCGGCCACTGACTCACGCTGGCATGAATGTGGCCACGGCACCGCCTTCAAGACCATGTGGATGAACAATGTGGTCTATCACATCGCCTGCTTCATGATCATGCGCAACCCGACGCGCTGGCGCTGGAGCCACACGCGCCACCACACCGATACTCTCATCGTTGGCCTTGATCCGGAAATCGCTGTCATGCGTCCGCCAGTCGCTGTGAAAGTGGCGTTGGGCTTTGTCGGCGTACTGGATGTTTGGGATGCCATGAAAATGATGGTGATCAATGCCTTCGGGCACATCACTGCGGAGGAGAAAACTTTCATCCCTGAAATGGAGTGGCCGAAAGTCATTCTGGTGGCCCGCATCTGGTTCTTGATCTATGCCGCAACTATCGGGCTTGCACTTTATCTTGGTTCTTGGCTGCCGATCCTGCTGGTGGGAACGCCCCGGCTCTATGGGGCTTGGCACGCTGTGATGACGGGCCTCATGCAGCATGGGGCATTGGCCGACAATGTGCTGGACCACCGGCTCAATTCGCGGACTGTCTATCTCAATCCCATCTCGCGTTTCATCTATTGGAACATGAACTATCATATCGAACACCACCTGTTTCCGATGGTGCCCTACCACGCCCTGCCGCGTCTCCATGAAATGATCAAAAATGATCTCCCCGAGCCTTCACCTTCCATCTGGGCCTGCTACAAGGAGATGCTGCCCATCTGGGCGCGGCAAATGCGGGGAGAGGATGTCTATTTGGTACGGAAGCTGCCGCCTACAGCCAAACCCTACCGTCCGGATTTGCACGGCCAGGCCCTGGCCACGGAATGAACTTAGAGGATCGAATGGCCAATTGGGTTGAAGCCTGCGCCGCAGACGAAGTGGCAAATGAAGATGTCTCCCGCTTTGATCACGGGGGCAAAACCTTTGCGATCTACCGCTCGCCTGATGACAATTACTATTGCACAGACGGCTTATGCAGCCATGAGAAGGTGCATTTGGCCGATGGCCTCGTCATGGATAACATCATCGAATGCCCCAAGCACAATGGCCGTTTCGATTACACCAACGGATTTGCCATGGGCGCGCCCGTCTGCGTCAATCTCAAGACCTATCCTGTGAAAGTTGAAGGCGGAAAAGTCTTCATCGACATTGCCTGAGCATCATGACGAGCATGGTCATCATCGGTGCTGGCATGGCGGGGCATCGCGCCGTCATTTCTTTCCGCGCCAGCAACTATGATGGGCCCATCACGCTCATCGGTGAAGAAGCGTTGATGCCCTATGACCGGCCGCCCCTCTCGAAAGCGGCGATTGCCGATGAAGCCGAACCCACACCCGTCTGGCTGATGGACGAAGGCATTGCCGCATCATTGAAAGCGGAGGTCAAGTGCGGTGTAGCGGCCAAGGCAATCGACCGGCAAAACAAGACTGTTGTGTTGGCGGATGGCGGCTCGGTACCTTACGCGAAGCTTCTCATTGCAACGGGGGCCAAGCCCCGCAAGCTTTCACTGCCCGGCGGCGAACACGCACTGCTCTTGCGCAATTTCGAAGATACATTGCTGCTGCGGCAGAAATTCCTGCCGGGAAAGCGCATTGTCGTCATTGGCGGCGGGTTCATCGGACTGGAGCTTGCTTCATCTGCTGCAAAGCGCGGCTGCAAGGTAACGCTCATTGAAGCGCTGCCGCGCATTCTCATGCGTGGTGTTCCCGAGGCGATTGCCGCGATTGTCCATGCGCGCCATGTGGCGGCAGGCGTTAACATGCTCACCGGAACCGCCATCTCTGCGCTCACAAGTGATGCCGTTGTGCTGGTAGATGGCCGGCGCATCGAAGCTGATACCATTGTTGCCGGTATTGGCGCTGCGCCCGATGTTGCGCTGGCGCAAAGCGTGGGGCTGGTTCTCGACAACGGCATTGCGGTCGATGGCACATTGCAAACAAGTGATCCGGATATCTATGCGGCGGGTGATTGTTGTTCCTTCCCTCATCCGCTTTTCGAAAATCGCCGCATCCGGCTTGAAGCCTGGCGCAATGCTCAGGATCAGGGCTCGCTCGCGGCGGAGAACATGCTGGGTGCAGCCAAAACTTACAAAGCAGTGCCATGGTTCTGGTCGGATCAGTATGAATTGTCATTGCAGGTAGCGGGCCTCTCAGATGCGGGGCCACGGACCGTGGAACGCAGGTCATCACCTGAAACTTTGATGTTGTTCCATCTGGACGAGGCAGGAACCATCAAGGGCGCAAGCGGCATTGGCCCCGGCAATTCCATCGCGCGGGATGTGAAGCTTGCGGAAATGTTGATCGCCAAGGAAGCAAAACCCAATCCAGCGGCGCTTGCTGATCCTGCAGTTCAACTCAAGACACTTCTCAAGGGATAAACCCATGGCCCGTAAACGCCCCACCATTGCCGATGTCCGCGCCAATAAGGGCAAATACCAGTACACCATGATGCGTACGGAAAACTGGGAAGAACTTGCCGCCGCCGAGGAAGCGGGCATCGACATGTGTTCGGTGCCGCCTGAGATGATAAAGGACAGGCGTTTCCGCGATGTGGCCCCCTCGATCTTCGCAGTGCCGGGGCTTGCCCTCTATTCGGCGCCCGCGACAACCGACGACTACATGCGCTGGGCCTTCGACATGATGAATGCCGGAGCCGATGCCATCTACTGCGCCGCAGCGTTTGACACGGTGGAGCGCATGGCAAAGGATAATATCCCGGTCATCGGCCATGTGGGCCTCATTCCCCATTTCTGCACCTGGACTGGCGGCTTCAAGGCCGTGGGCAAGACGGCAGACAGTGCCATGAAGGTGTTTGAGCGGTGCAAGCGCTATGAAGAGGTGGGTGCCTTCGGGGTTGAGATCGAAGTGGTGCCGCCGGAAGTGACGGCGGAGATTTCCAGACATACCAATCTTTTTCTCGTGTCCATGGGCGGGGGAGCCGGCGGTGATTGCCAATATCTTTTCGGCTGCGATGTTCTGGGCACAAACACGGATCATGTGCCGCGCCATTCCAAGAAATACGCTGACCTCGCCAAGGAGTTTGCGCGCATCCAGGACATCCGCATCAAGGCTTTCAAGGAGTTTGTGGCCGATGTGCAGAGCGGTGCCTATCCATCCGCGCCTTATCTGGTGAGTGCAGCGAAAAACGAAATAGATGCCTTCAAGAAGATGATGGCGAAGAAGAGTTAAGAGGAGAAGATCATGATCAGGTTTGGTGTCATCGGTGCGGGCCGCATCGGCAAGGTGCATGCGGCGACCATTGCTGCGAACCCCAAGGCGAAGCTTGCCTATATCGCAGATGCGATGCCCAAGGCGGCGGAAGAGCTTGCCGCCAAGCATGGCGCGAAAGTCGCTTCAGTGGACGACATCATGAAGGCTTCCGATGTGGATGCGGTGCTGATCGGCTCGCCTACCGGTTTTCATGCGGAGCAGATTCAGGCGGCTTCCAATGCCGGCAAGTCCATCATGTGCGAAAAGCCGGTGTCGCTCGACGTTAAGACAATCCATGACACTTTGAAGGTTGTAGAGAAAAACAAGTCCACACTGATGATCGGTTTCAACCGCCGCTTTGACCCCAATTTTGCAGAGTTGGAATCGCGCATTCGCAGGGGAGATATTGGCGAGGTGGAAATGGTGACGGTGATCAGCCGCGATCCTGCCCCGCCTCCTGCCGAATATGTGAAGGGCTCCGGCGGCATCTTCCGGGACATGATGATCCATGACCTCGACATGGCGCGCTTTCTGATGGGCGAAGAGTTTGTGGTCGTGAATGCACTGGAAATCAGGCAGGCTCGCCGTCATCACCAATTCGCGCCGCGCCACTTACGGCTATGACCAGCGCATGGAGGTGCATGGATCGAAGGGCATGATCCACGCCAAGAATGTACATAATACAACGGTCGAAATATTGAGCCAGTCCGGCTACAGCGCAGATCCGATCCAGAACTTCTTCCTGGAACGCTATGGCAATGCCTATGCCAATGAGCTCAACACGTTCATCACTGCCGTTGAGGCAGGCGACCGCAATCCGAAGCCCTCCGGCTTTGATGGCCTGCAGGCGCAAATTCTTGCCGACGCGGCGACGGAGAGCCTGAAGACGGGAAAACCAGTCAGGGTGTCCTAGCTGGCCCTATTGCAGATAGTCGATGTCGGACTGCACGGCCGTGTACTGGCCGGAGAATGAGATGATGTCCCCCGGCTTCAATACATCCCAGCTTCCGTCGACGGCTGCATCGTTTGACCCATTGGAAGTGGAAATGCCGCTTTCGCTTCCCGGCACAGGAGGAGGGCCATAGCCATTGTGGCTGTTCCTTACGATGACATCGTGGATCGTGATGTTGCCGCTGTTGCTGACCGTGTATGTGTAGGTCGCAATATCATCGGTGTCTGCTTGGCCGGGCACTCCGGCGTCGACCGTCAAGCTGGCGGACTCGTCAATCGACAATTCCGGCAGCTGCGAAATGGCGACCGAAAGCAGCGAAGATTGTGAATCCGTTTCCGTAGTGTCAAAGACCACCGTGCTGGAGAAACTCCCTCCCGCGTCGAGATCGGTCTGCTCTATAACATATGTGGCTTCATAGACCCAGGTTTCGGCCACGTCCAATTGGCCATCGTTGTCTGTGTCTCCTGACACCAAGGAGGGCCCGCTGGCCAGCGTTCTCGTCTGGCCATTGAGTGCCAAGTCGAAAGTCATGGTCGGGCCGGTCAACGCCATGGCGCCAGTGTTCGCTATTGTGATGCTGTAGGTTTGCGTTCCCGTCGATGTGACAGGATTTTGGGTTGCTGTCTGGCCAATTGTGAATCCTGGAAGGCCGCCCAATGTGTTGACCATGGTGCAAGTCACTGTTTCGTTGACAAGCAAGGTGACGCCATCGGATCCATCACTGTCGTTTCCACTGCAACTGATGGCAGCAAGCGTGTAGGAGTAAGACGTGTTCGTGCCCCGCCCGGTTGCATATTCGCCGATTGATATATTCGAGCCCGATGCAACATAGACGCCGGTGATCATTGCATCGCCGGTCATGCCGGACCTGTAGCCGTTGGGCACGCCGCCGCCTTGCATGTAGAGATCCCACTCGGTCGGCGCAGCGCTGCCGCCAACAACTTGTTTGGTCAGTGTCAACACGCCGCCGACGAATGAGTTGGTGAAGGTACAGGTGACGTTTTCACCGGATTGCACAGTGATCGCCGGGCTTGAAAGCGAGGTGGAGGTATCAGCGGCGCCGGAGCATGCAAGACTTGTGAACGCATATAAGGGAGCCGAAGCGGTGTAGTTGGCCTCCGACAGCGAGAAGGTGCCACCTGGCGTTACTGCCACATTGGTTACGGCGGAGCTGCCG
>JAIBJH010000003.1 GCA_020029455.1 Hyphomicrobiales bacterium | reverse complement strand
CTGGAATTCCTGCCTTGGCCCATCGTCATTCCGCTGGCCATCATTGCGTCGGCACTCTTTGGCGCCTTCTGGGGTTTTGTGCCCGGCTATCTGCAGGCCAAGCGCGGCAGCCACATCGTCATCACCACCATCATGTTCAACTTCATAGCCTCGAGCCTGATGGTCTATCTCATCAACTACTGGTTCCGGCCGGTAGGCAAGATGGCAGTTGAGAGCCGCGAGATCACCGGCGCCTATATTGTCAGCTTCCGCGAACTGGCGCGCATGCTTTTTGACTACCGACTGCCGGCCTCGCCCTTGAACCTCACGGTGTTTCTCGCTCTCTTCACCGCCTGGGCTGTCTGGTATTTTCTCTGGCGCACCAAGCTCGGCTATGAGATCCGCGCCGTAGGAGCAAACACCGAGGCCGCAATCTATGCCGGCATCAAGCCGGACCGCATCATCATGATTGCCATGGCGGTGTCAGGTGGGCTTGCGGGACTTCTCGCTGTTAATGAAGTGCTCTCGGCCCAGCACCGTCTCCTTCTCGAATATGTGCAAGGTGCAGGCTTCGTCGGCATCGCCGTGGCGCTCATGGGCCGCAACCATCCCTTCGGCATTGTTCTGGCGGCGATGCTCTTCGGGCTGCTTTACCAAGGCGGCACGGAGCTTTCTTTTGCCAAGACCCACATCAACCGCGACGTGGTGGTGGTGATCCAGGGCCTGATTATCCTTTTCATGGGCGCGCTGGAACAGGCCTTCCGGCCCTATCTCGCCGCCCTCTTCTTCAAGGCGGAGGACTGAGATGTTCGAGATCTTCTTCTCTGCAGAAACGCTTTCTTCAACCGTCCGCATGTCCGTGCCGCTGATCCTCGCCTGCCTGGCAGGGCTGTGGTCGGAACGCTCCGGCATCGTTGATATCGGCCTTGAAGGCAAGATGCTGATCTCCGCCTTTGTCGCAGCATCGGCGGCTTACTCGCTAGGTAATCCATGGTTGGCCATGCTGATTGCGGTGCTTGTCTCTGTCGGCTTTGCGCTGATCCATGGCTATGCCTCGATCGCCCACAATGGCAACCAAGTGATTTCCGGTGTCGCCATCAACATGCTGGCGGCGGGTCTTGCCGTGGTTGTGGGCAATGAATGGTATAAGGAAGGCGGCCGCACACCGCCCATCCCGCTGGAATCGCAATTTCCAACATTCAACATTCCGGGCGTAGAGACCTTGAGTTATCTCAAGGTTATCTCTGGCCATTCCATTCTGGTCTATCTCGCCTTTGCTCTGGTTGCACTCTCCGCCTGGGCGTTGGCGAAGACCCGCTTCGGCTTGAGGCTTCGCGCTGTCGGCGAAAATCCCCACGCCGTCGATACTGCAGGCATTTCTGTGGCGCGGCTGCGCTACGAAGCCGTCATCATCGCCGGCGTGCTGTGCGGATTGGCGGGCACCTATCTTTCGGTGGCGCTGCAAGGTTCTTTCGTACGCGACATGTCAGCGGGCCGCGGCTTCATGGCGCTTGCTGCCCTGATCTTCGCCAATTGGCGCGCTTGGCCCGCCCTTTGGGCCTGCCTGCTTTTCGGTTATCTGCAGGCTGTGGGCTTGCGCATGCAGGGTGTGCGGCTTGGAACCTTCGAAGTGCCGGTGCAGTTCATTAACATGCTGCCTTATGTGATGACGGTCGTACTGCTGGCGGGCTTCATCGGTAAATCCATTCCGCCACGCGCTTCTGGCATTCCCTATACCAAGGACAGGTAAGGCATGGCCCGGAAAAGTGTGAAGCGGTTTTCCGGCAAGGCCATGCCTCAAGGAAAAACATGATGCAAGACCTCGTCAATGCTGCAATTGCCGCGCGCAAGAAAGCCCACGCACCCTATTCGAAATTTTATGTGGGTGCAGCCATTCGCGACGAGCAGGGCCGCGTCCATGCCGGATGCAACATCGAAAACGCCGCTTATCCGCAGGGCTGGTGCGCCGAGCCCTCCGCCATTTCGCATCTCATCATGAAGGGCGGCAAGCGCATCACAGAGGTCGTGGTGATGGGCAATGGCGATCAACTCTGCACGCCCTGCGGTGGCTGCCGCCAGAAGATCAGGGAATTTGCGGCGGGCGACGTGAAAATCCATTGCTGCACGGAAACCGGCAAGCTCATTCGCACCTTCACGCTCGATGAATTGCTGCCCGCCTCCTTCGGCCCAGAGAACTTGAAATTGGGAACTTGAAATGACACTCATCAGCAAATTGCAGGGCCGCACGCCAAAGCACGCCATCATCCTGGGCTCGGCGCTCGGCTCCGTGGTTGATGCTGTGAGCGATGCACTGGTCATTCCCTACGGTGAGCTTCCAGGCTTTCCCGTGCCCAAGATTTCCGGCCATGCGGGCAAGCTGCATGTGGGAAAGATTGGTGGCGTCGAAGTCGCAGTGCTGGCGGGCCGCGCCCACCCATATGAAAGCGGCAACGCCGCCGTCATGCGCTCCGTGCTCGACCAGTTGAAAGCAGCCGGCATCGAAACCCTGATCCTCACCAATGCGGCGGGTTCGTTGAAGCTCTCGATCCCTGCAGGATCTCTCATGCTGATCACCGACCACATCAACTATTCCGGCATGAACCCGCTGATCGGTCAGCACGGTGATGAAAATTTCGTGCCCATGACCGATGCCTATGATCCGAAGCTGCGCAAGGCTTTCCTCACCGCCGCGAAGAAAGAGAAGATCGCCGTGAAGCAGGGCGTCTACGTATGGTTCTCCGGCCCCTCCTTCGAAACACCTGCTGAGATCAAAATGGCGCAGGTGATCGGCGGCTCCGCCGTCGGCATGTCGACGGCACCGGAAACCATTATGGCGCGGAGGCTCGGATTGAAAGTCGCCGCTCTCTCCGTCATCACCAACCTCGGTGCGGGCATCAAGGGTGCAAGTCCTTCGCATGAAGAGACCAAGCGCGAAGGCGAAAAAGCCGCAAGCAATATGAAGCGGCTGCTCACCCGCTTCTTCAAGGACTTGAAATAGTGCTGCCGCAGGAGGTCATCCGGCGGAAGCGCGATGGTGCGGCGCTCTCAACCGCCGAGGTGAAGGAGTTCATCGAAGGGCTTACCAAGGGCTCAGTCTCGGAGGGCCAGGTAGCCGCCTTTGCCATGGCCGTTTTCTTCAAAGGCATGACCCGCGATGAGGCTGTAGGGCTCACGCTCGCCATGCGCGATTCCGGCACGGTGCTGAAATGGGATCTGCCCGGCCCCGTGGTCGACAAGCATTCTTCGGGCGGCATCGGCGATAATATTTCTCTCATGCTGGCCCCCATGCTGGCGGCCTGCGGCTGCTATGTGCCGATGATATCCGGGCGCGGCCTTGGCCACACCGGCGGCACGCTCGACAAGCTCGATTCTATTCCGGGCTACAAAACCCAGCCCGACCTCGATCTCTTCCGCAAGGTGACGCGTGAGGCGGGCTGCTGCATCATCGGCCAGACTGCCGATCTCGCCCCTGCCGACAAGCGCCTCTACGGCATCCGCGATGTGACAGCGACGGTTGAAAGCGTGCCGCTCATCACCGCCTCCATTCTCTCCAAGAAACTCGCGGCGGGCCTTCAGCATCTGGTGCTCGATGTGAAGTGCGGCTCCGGCGCTTTCATGCAGAATATCGATGAAGCGGCCTCCCTGGCGGAATCCCTTGTGGCCGTCGCCAATGGCGCGGGACTGAAAACCACGGCACTGATCACTGACATGGATGAACCGCTGGCGCCCGTCGCGGGCAATGCCCTGGAAGTGGTCCATGCGGCGGAGTTTATCCTGAACAATGAGGTTCAATCGCGCGTCCTCGACATCACATTGGCCTTGGGCGCAGAACTGCTCGTAAGTACGGAACTTGCAACGGACATTGAAGCTGCAAGAAAGAAACTCACAACCGTCTTGCAATCTGGCAAGGCTGCGGAACACTTCGACAAGATGGTGCGCCTGCTCGGAGGACCCGCCGATTTTCTGGCGAACTACGCCAAGCACTTAAGGCCCGCGCCCATTGCAATGCCGGTTCATGCCGAAAGCGAAGGCACGGTCACCTCCATCAAAACCCGTGAGTTGGGACTCGCTGTCATTGAACTGGGCGGCGGACGCCGTGTCGCATCCGATACGATCGATCATGCCGTGGGTCTCGACAAATTGCTGGGCAAGGGTGCCCGCGCCGATAAACAGACACCTCTCTGCATCGTCCACGCCGCAAACGAAGAAAGTGCCAAGCGCGCGGCAGCCATCGTCAAGGCATCCTATGTGATTGGGGACAGCGACAAGCCAGGGCCCAATATCATCCGCAGGATCGCGCCCTGACATGCCCCGCATCTTTCTCTTCATCATGGACAGTTTCGGCGTCGGCGGAGCACCAGATGCGGCTGCCTTTGGCGATGAAGGCTCCAATACCTTCACTCATATCGCGGAAAACACCACACTCGATATTCCCAATCTTGTGTCGTTGGGCCTGAGCAAGGCAGCAGGCCTCGTCACGGGCAAGGATATCTTTCCCGCAGAAGTGGGGGGCCTCTGGGGCGTGGCTCGCGAGGTCTCGAAAGGCAAGGACACCATCACCGGTCACTGGGAAATGGCGGGTGTACCGCTCGCCAAAGACTGGGGCTATTTCCCCAACACGGTTCCCGCCATTCCGCTCACCCTGGTTAATGAAATCACCAGAAAAACAAATGTGCCAGGTTTTCTCTCACTCACCCATGCTTCCGGCACCCAAGTGATCGAGGATTTCGGCGAGGAACATCTCCGCACCGGCAAACCCATCATGTACACAAGCGCCGACAGCGTCATCCAGATTGCCGCGCATGAAACTCATTTCGGTCTCGAAAGGCTCTACGATGTCTGCCGTATTGCCCGCGAGCTGACCTACGAACTCAACATCGGCCGCATCATTGCGCGGCCTTTCGTCGGCGAAACGGCCAAGACCTTCACCCGCACCGGCAACCGCAAGGATTTCGCGGTCCTTCCGCCCTCGCCCACCTTGCTCAATGTGCTAACGGAGGCAGGAAGGCCCATCATCTCCATCGGCAAGATCGGTGACATCTTCGCCCATTCCGGCACGGGCAAAGAGGTCAAGGTAGCAGGCCTCGACGTGCTTATGGAAACCACCGCGCGGGAAATGAAGACACTTGGCGATGGAGGATTGCTCTTCGTCAATTTTGTCGACTTCGACACCAACTTCGGCCACCGCCGTGATCCAAAAGGCTATGCCGGGGCTGTGAACCATTTCGATAAGTGGCTGGGCACTGCAATGATGCTGCTCAAGGAAGGTGACCGTCTCATCGTGACTGCCGACCACGGCAATGACCCAACCTGGCGCGGCACAGACCACACTCGCGAGCAGATTCCAGTTCTGTGTTACGGCCCTGGCCTCAAGCCCGGCGGCATCGGTAAGCGCCAGAGCTTTGCCGACATCGGCCAGTCGATAGCTCTGTATCTTGGCACGCCGAAACTTAGCGCAGGCGAAGCTTTCTCACTCTGAACGCTTGAGCACGGCGCGCAGCACGTCCTTTACGCCGATCGAGCCCACGAACTTGTCCTCCTCGTCAAAAAGCGCAACAGGCGCCGTGTCCGTATGGTGCATGGCAAGCATCACGGTCTTGAGCGTTGTGCCAGGCCTTGCCCAATAGGCCGGGCGCTTTCCTTCCGGCACCGGTTGCTTCTCAATGTCGGCGCAGGAGATCCAGGCCGTCTTCTTCTTGTCGCGCTCGGCATCGATGACCTTGCCGTCGCTGTCGAGCTTGAAGCGCGTGGTCTTGCGCTTGTCGAGCCACACCCAGCCGTCCGCCATTTTTTCGAGGTCGGCCACATTCTGCATCACGTTCCAGGCGGTGAGCACCGAGAGCGGATTCACATTGGCGATAAAGTCGCGCACATAGTCATTGGCAGGCCGGAGCACGATGTCCTCAGGCCGCCCGGACTGCACGATCCGGCCACCCTCCATGATGGTGATGGTGTTGCCGATCTTGAGTGCTTCCTCGAGATCATGGCTCACGAAGATGATGGTCTTCTTGAGCGTCTTTTGGAGTTGCAGCAACTCGTCCTGCAGCTTTGTACGGATCAGGGGATCAAGCGCCGAAAATGGCTCATCCATGAGAAGGATCGGCGCCTCCGTGGCAAAGGCCCGGGCGAGCCCCACACGCTGCTGCATACCGCCGGAGAGTTCATGTGCATATTTATTGGCCCATTGCGAAAGGCCCACAAGTTCCAGTTGCTTGTCCACCCTGGTATTGCGCTCTGCTTCGGGCACGCCCGATAGTTCAAGACCAAAGCCAACATTCTGGTGCACTGTACGCCACGGGAGGAGCGCAAACTGCTGGAACACCATGGCCACGCGCTCGCGCCGCACCTTGCGCAAGTCATCGGCGCTGCAGTTCACGACATTGACCGCTCCGTCCTTGCCATGAACGATCACTTCGCCGCGTGTCACCGTGTTGAGGCCGTTGACGGCGCGCAGCAGCGTGGACTTCCCGGAACCCGAAAGCCCCATGAGAACGGAAATCTCTCCCTCACGGACTATGAGAGAGGCATCTGCAGCACCGAGAACCGCACCCGTTTCGGTCAGTATTTCCGCTCGAGCCTTTCCGGCATCCAGAAGCGCCAGCGCTTCGCCCGACTTCTCGCCGAAGATGATATCGACTTTTTTGAATTCGACGGCGGCGGTCATTTCTGCCCTCCCACCTTCTGGGCCAGCACCCGGTCAAGGATGATGGCAAGGATGACGATGGCGAGACCCGCTTCGATGCCGAGCGGAATATTGCGGTTGTTGAGCGCCCGGTTCACCGGATTGCCGAGCGATGGCGCGCCGATCAAGGTCGCAATCACCACCATCGACAGCGACAGCATGATGCACTGAGTTAGTCCGGCCAGGATTGATGGCATGGCCGCCGGCAATTCCACCTTCCACAGCAACTGCTGCTTGGTGGCACCGAAGCTCTCGCCCGCCTCGAGCATAGGCTTGGGGATGGAGGTGAGGCCCAGATAGGTCATGCGCACCGGCGCGGGCATGGCAAAGATAATGGTGACGATGAGTGCCGGTGCCGCGCCAAGCCCGAAGAGGATGAGAATGGGAATGAGATAGACGAAGGTGGGCATGGTCTGCATCAAGTCGAGGATGGGCTGCACAGTCTTCCACACTCGCGGGCTGTGCGCTGCCCAGATGCCGAGCGGCACGGCAAGCGCCATGGATAGTGCCGTTGCATAAAGCACCAGCACCAGCGTCTGCACCGTTTCCTTCCACAGGCCCTGATTGATGATGAAGAGAAGGCCCACGAGAACGCCGAGCGCCAGCCATTTCGAGCGCCGCACATAGTACACAAGAACCGTGATGAGCACTGCGAGCACGAAAGGCGGGCAGAGCAGCATGAGCCATGTGGTGCCCTCGACGATCCAATTAAGCCCGTTCTTCAGGCCATCGAAGAACCACTCGAAATAAGTGATGATGAAATCAATGAAGCTCTTGCCCCATTTTCCCACCGGGATTTTCCAGAGCTTGATCAGCTCCGAGATTGGATCATTCATTGTTCCCGCCCTTCACGCGTCCCCACGCAATTGAAAAAGGGCGCCGGAGTTTTTCCGGCGCCCTCGTAACTTACTGCAGCGTGGCCATCACCGCCGCCTTGGCGTCGCCGCCATCCATGGTGGTCACCCCATCAAGCCAGGCACCGATGGCGTCCGGATTGGCCTTCATCCATTCCTTGGCCACGTCCTTCGGGTCCTTCCCGTCCTTGAGGACCGGGGCCATCATCGCGCCTTCCATGGGCAACGTGAAGCGAAGGTTGGAGACGAGCTTGCCCGCATTCGGGCAGTCGGTGGTATAGCCGGCGCGCACATTGGTAAAGACCTTGGCTGGGCCGAAGCCGTAAGCGTCGACGCCGTCGAGATAGTGAATAGCCATGTCGCCCATGACTGGGTGCGGCGTCCAGCCGAGGAACAGGATCCACTTCTGATCCTTAATGGCCTTTTCAGCTTCCGTCAGCATGCCTGCTTCTGAGCTTTCCACCAGTTCAAAACCGGCAAGGTTGTTCTTGGCATCATCGATGATGGTCTGGATGATGCGGTTGCCGTCATTGCCCGACTCGATGCCATAGAACTTGCCATCGAACTTGTCCTTGTTGGCGGCGAGATCGGCGATCGACTTGACGCCTGCGTCAGCCACATATTGCGGCACCACGATGCCATAGCCCGCTCCTTCAAGGTTGGCCGGCTGCAGTTGCTCGACCGACTTGTCTTCAAGATAGGGCGTGACGTCCGCCGTCATGGAAGGCATCCAGTTGCCGAGGAAAACGTCGATGTCCTTGTTCTTGAGCGAGGCGTAGGTGACCGGCACGGACAGCGTCTTCACTTCCGAGGTATAGCCCAGCGCATCGAAGATGTTTGCGGCAATGCCGGTGATCACCTGGATGTCGGTCCAGCCCACATCGGCAAAGCGCACGGCCTTGCAAGACTCGGCATCGCCTGCCTGGGCGGAACCGGCCGCCAGACCGATGAAGGCCGAGGCCGCCAATAGTTTTTTCATGAATGTCATACCTTGAACTCCCTGTCGTCTGTTGCAGCCATTGATGTTCTCTGGGCCGCCAGATGGGGAAATTAAGCGCTTCCCGGATGCGGGCGTCAAGGCAATGAGCGGCGGTTGGTTAGAGGCCGGCGACACTTAACCCTCGGCCGAATCTCGGGCATATAGGCTAAACACAAGAAGGAGAGGCAAGATGGGGAAAGTTAAGTGGGGGGTAATCTCCACGGCAAATATCGGCGTCGCCAAGGTCATACCGGGCATGCTGAAGAGCAGCGAATTGGAGGTGGCCGCCATCTCCTCCCGCAATCTCAAGACCGCCAAGGAATGGGCCGGAAAACTTGGTATCCCCAAGGCCTATGGTTCCTATGAAGAGATGCTGGCCGATCCTGAAATCGAGGCCGTCTACAACCCCCTTCCCAACCATCTCCATGTGCCCCTGACCTTGGCCGCAGCGCGCGCCGGAAAGCACGTGCTCTGTGAAAAACCCATCGCCATCACGGCCAAGGAAGCTGCCCAGCTCCGCAAACTGCCCAAATCCATCAAGGTGGCGGAAGCTTTCATGGTGCGCCACGCACTCCAGTGGAAAGATGCATTGGCCCGCGTGAAGGCAGGAGAGATTGGCGAAGCCCGCGCCATCCAGGTGATGTTCACCTATTTCAACCGCGACCCCAAGAACGTCCGCAACATGGCCAAGATCGGCGGCGGCGGCCTTCTCGACATCGGTTGTTATCCGGTCACCATCTCGCGCTATATCTTCGGCGCCGACCCTACGCGCGCGGCCGCAACGATCGAGCGCGATCCCGTCTTCAAGACAGACAGGCTCGCTGGCGCCATCCTTGAGTTCCCCAAGGGCCGCCATCTGACCTTCACAGCATCAACCCAGCTTGCGCCCTACCAGCGCGTCCACATCATGGGCACCAAGGGCCGCATTGAAATTGAAATTCCATTTAATGCGCCGCCAGACAGGCCCAATCGGATTTTCGTGCAGGGCATGGAGATGAATGAAGGCACCTGGCATGAATTTCCCATTTCCGATCAGTATCAGCTGGAGGCCGAAGCCTTTGGCCGGGTAATCCGCAAGGAGGAGAAACATGTCTGGGGCATTGAAGATGCCATCACCAACATGAAGGTTCTCGACGCCCTGTTCCGCTCCGGCAAGACAGGCAAGTTCGAGAAGGTGAAATAGCTCTCAGTTCCAAAGAAGCGCTGCACCCCTGATACCTGCGTCCGCATTCTGGGCGCGGGCAATGCGCGGCTCCGCCTTGCCGGAAAAACTGTAACGCGCGGCAACCGCGGGAAGCTCTTCCACCAGTTCCGGCAATTCAGCCAAACCGCCGCCCATCACAAAGATATCGGGATCGAGGCAATTGACGATATTGCCGATAACGCGGGCAAAACGGTCTTGCAGACGCGCAATTGCTGCTTTTGCATTCTCATCGCCAGCGCGCGCCCGCTTTACAATTTCAGGGCCGTCCACTGCCTCACCGTGAGCGCGCCGCCAATCCTGGCGAAGGCCGGTGCCCGAGACATACATTTCAACGCAGCCCGGTTTGCCGCAAAAACACTGAATGGGTGGCAGTTCAGCTTCTGTCAGCCACGGCATGCCCATGTGTCCGAATTCCGCGGCCTCACCATTGGCCCCGCGCAGCAATTTTCCATCAATCACAAGTCCGCCACCAAGTCCGGTGCCGATGGTGAAAAAGGCAACCACACCGAACCCCTCGCCAGCTCCCTCCCGCGCCTCCGAAAGAACAAAGCAATTAACATCGTTTTCCGTCCTGATTGTCCTGCCGATGGCTCTCTCCATGTCCCCATGAAAAGGCCGGCCATTACACAACACGATATTGGAATTGCGCCACAGATTATCACGTCCTGAAGAACCTGGCGCGCCAATGCCAATATTGCCGGGTCCTGCTTCATGAGCGAGACTCACCACGGCCTCCACAATCTCTTCATAGCTTTTTGGTGTGGCAATTCGCTTCTCGAAAACAACCTTGCCGTCGGCATCAAAGGCCGCCGCTGCGATCTTGGTGCCGCCCACATCAATGCCGATGCGGTTCATCAGATTCAGGTCCGGCTATAGATGTCGTCGTAACGGATGATGTCGTCTTCGCCCAGATAGTCACCGAATTGCACCTCGATGATCTCGACCAGCTCGGTTCCGAGATTTTCCAGCCGGTGCTTGGCGCCCAGCGGTATATCCGCGAATTGACCACGCGTGAGCTTTCTTACTTGCGCGTCCACTGTAACCGTTGCTTCGCCATTCACCACCGTCCAATGTTCGCTGCGGTGCTTGTGGCTCTGCAGTGAAAGCCTGCCATCGGGATTGACGCTGATGCGCTTCACCTTGAAGCCGGGCTGTTCATCAAGGACATGGAAAGTGCCCCAGGGGCGCGTTTCGGAATACATGCGAAATGGCTATAATTGCCGCAGCTGGAGCGGGCAACGGCAGAATTGACGTGAAGCCCGCTTCATGCCTATAAGCCGCGCCAATCCGCCCCGGTCAGTGCCGGGGCAAACCGTTTGCGCCCAGGGCATGACCTGGGGCCTGAACGGTTACTCGAAAAAACCACAGGATCATTTATGGCAAATACCAAATCCGCCAAGAAGGCGACCCGCGTTGCCGCCCGCCGTGCCACCGTCAACAAGAACCGCCTGACCCTCGTTCGCTCATCCGTCCGAAAGGTCGAGGAAGCCATCGCATCTGGCAAGAAGGCCGATGCCGAAGCAGCCCTCAAGTCAGCAACACCGCAGCTCGCTCGCGGCGCTCAGAAGGGCGTGATGCACAAGAACGCCGCTTCCCGCAAAGTCTCGCGCCTCACTGCCCGCGTACGCGCCATGAAGGGCTGAGCCCCACCAAGATTTTGTCCAAATGGACAAGCATCAGACGCCGCAAACCTGGTTTGCGGCGTTTTTTGTTCCGGACCCTGACAAAATCGTGAGAATTAATCAAGGTTAATCAATGGTTTATTCCGAATTGTCAGGTATTTGTCATATCCGGCCCGGTACCTTGGCTCTTGGCCTCTAGCTTTGCGGAATGGTTAAGCTGCTCCAGCAACTGGAAGTTCAATCCATGATTCATCTGCGTGAATCAGGAGTTTAGGGTCTTTCGCATGACCGCTAACCAGGCACGGGATTCATTTGCGAAGAGCCCCGCACAGGAAGGCTCCGCGCTTTGCCGTTGCACTCGCCCGATAGCCGTGACTAGTTAATCCACAGCCAAGACACAGCAAGAGCGGTGTGGCGGTGGGGGCAGCGGTTTGGTGGCCAATGAGCCACCCCTCAAATGTAAGTGCAGGAATGTGGCGCGCAAGCCAAGTGGTGTTGCGGCATGTTTCCGTGCGGTTTGGGGGTCGACCCGAAGGCATGACCTTCTGGCGGAACGGCTGTTCGAGGCAGGGTAGTGGTTGAGCGTGAGGCAATCAACGCGTCAATCAAAAGAGGCGGGACAACACGTGACGGCGGCAATCTTGAGCACGACGGCGAGGCAAGGCGCGGATATGGCGGAGCTTCGTGGAAAATGGCAGCGCATTCAACAGCGGATTCGCGCCGAACTGGGTGATGATCTGTTCAACAGCTGGTTTGGGCGGATGGAGCTCGACAGCTATACCAATGGCCAGCTTCTTTTGTCGGTGCCGACCCGTTTCCTCAAGAGCTGGGTTGAGAACCACTATGTCGGCAAGTTGCAGAAGGCCGTGGCGGCGGAACTTGACGATGTCGCCCATGTCATCCTGCGTGTGCGCACCCAGGGCCAGGCTGTGTCCGGCCAGCAAGCTGAACGCATGGGGCAAGCAAGGCCGGCCATCGTGAGGCCAGTCCCGGCGATGTCTTCGGTTGATCGTCAGCCATCGATGATTCAGCCGCTTGCGGAGCAGGCGGCAGGTGACGAAAGCCAGACCTTCGAGACATTCGTTGTGGGTTCCTCGAACCAGCTCGCTGTTGCAGCAGCAAGCCGCGTTGCGCAAGGTTCCAATGGCACCGGCATTGGCGTCAATCCGCTCTATATCCATTCACCGGCAGGCTACGGCAAGAGCCATTTGCTCAATGCCATTGCCTATCGCATCCGCGCCACCAATGCCGGCCGGCGCGTCATGATGCTGACCGCCGAGCGTTTCATGTATGGTTTCATCCATGCCATACGCCAGCGCGACACACTCTCCTTCAAGGACCAGTTCCAGGCCGTCGATGTGCTGCTCATCGACGACTTCCAGTTTCTGCAAGGCAAGGCTACCCAGCAGGAGTTCTGTCACTCGTTCAATTCGCTTGTTGATGCAAGGCGCCAGGTGGTGATTGCGGCGGATGTGCCGCCTGCCCAGCTTGACGCCATAGACCAGCGCATGCGCTCGCGTATCATGGGGGGGCTTGTTGTCGACATCGAGGCCCCCGACGAGGAGTTGCGGCGCAGAATTGTTGGCGTGCGCCACGAGCAGATGCTGGCGAAGGATCCGGGCCACGTCATTGCGCCAGAGATCCTCGATCTCATCGCCGAGCGCGTCACCGGGGGCGGGCGCGAGTTGGAAGGCGCGCTCAACCGCATTCTCGCCTATCAGCAATTTAACAACCGTGCGATATCGGTTGATCTTGCTGGCATGGTGCTGCGTGAGGCCATGGCTCATGCGGGCAATGATCCGGGGCGCATCAAGATCGAGGACATCCTCAAGGTGGTGGGCCGTCACTACAATGTTGCAAAGGCCGATCTACTTTCCCCGCGCCGGGCCCGCACCGTGGTGGTGCCGCGCCAGATTGGCATGTATCTGGCCAAGAAGCTCACCAGCAGGTCGCTGCCGGAGATCGGGCGCCGCTTTGGCGGGCGCGATCATTCAACGGTGCTCCATGCCGTCCGCAAGATTGATGAGCAGTTGCGGAGCGATGAAAAGCTGGCCAAGGACGTGGCCATGCTGATTCGCCTTGTTGAGCAACAATAGGCGCGCCAACAAGCCTGTTGAAGCTCCGAAAAACGCCTTGAAAACAAGGGTTTTCCGGGCCATTGTCGCAAGCCCCCTCGCGATCATTCCGGTCGCCGGGCCGGGCAACAATCGGGCAGTTTCCACCCATGCGCGTCACTATTGAAAGAAGCTCTTTCCTGAAGGCCCTCAATCACGTGCAGAGCGTGGTCGAACGCCGCAACACCATACCGATCCTGTCTAATGTATTGATCAACGCTGGAAAGGACGGCTTGCGTCTGACGGCGACCGATCTCGACATTGAGATCGTGGAGAGCATCGGTGCCGAAACCCAGCGCGAAGGTGCCGTGACCGTTGCCGCCCACATGCTCTACGACATCGTGCGCAAGCTCCCCGAAGGTGCCCAGCTTGCCCTTGAGCAGGGGCCGGATTCATCGCGCGTCAATGTCATCGCCGGCAGATCGCGCTTTGCACTGCAGGCTTTGCCGCCGGAGGATTTTCCAGACCTGTCGAGCGGCACCTTTGGCACATCATTCAAATTGTCGGCCGCCGATCTCAGATATCTCGTCGAAAAGACCCGCTTTGCCATCTCCACCGAAGAGACGCGCTATTATCTCAACGGCATCTATCTGCATCAGGCAAGCCAGAGCGAAAGTTTGCGCGCTGTGGCAACCGACGGCCACAGGCTGGCGCAGGCACAGGTTGATTTGCCGCAAGGTGCCACCGGCATGCCGGGCGTCATCGTACCGAGGAAGACGGTGCTGGAGATCGTCAAGCTTCTGGAAGGTGTGGAAGGTGATGTTGAAGTGGCGCTGTCCTCCTCAAAGATCAGGTTCACGGCAAGTGGCCTTGTGCTGACGTCTAAACTCATCGATGGCACTTTCCCGGATTATGAGCGCGTCATTCCGCGCAACAACAGCAAGCAGCTTACGGCTGACACGAAGGAGTTCACCGCCGCCGTGGATCGCGTTTCGACGATTTCGTTCGAGAAGAGCCGCGCCGTAAAGCTCTCGCTATCAAAGGACCGCATGGGGCTTGCCGTAAACAATCCGGATTCCGGCAGCGCCGAGGAAGAGCTTCCCGTCACCTATGACGATGAGCCCATCGAGATTGGCTTCAACTCGCGCTACCTCCTGGACGTGGCGGGGCAGATTGAGGCCGAGAACATGCGCTTCGAGCTTCAGGATGCGGGCTCACCGACTCTGGTGAAGGATCCGGATGATGCCCGCGCCCTTTATGTGCTGATGCCGATGCGGGTATGACGGCTCCGCAGCGCGCCAAGCCGTGCTTTGCCATCTCCCGGCTGACGCTGACCGACTTCCGCAACTATGACAGCCTGAGGCTCACCGTTCCTGCGGGCCTGATTGCCCTGGTAGGTGAGAATGGCGCGGGAAAGACCAATCTTCTTGAGGCTATTTCCATGATTTCTCCGGGCCGTGGCTTGCGCGGGGCGGAAGCGGCAAGCCTCGGCCGCCATGGCGGTGAGGGCGCCTGGGCCGTATCGGCGCGTGTTGAGATTCCCTCGGGTGAAACCCAGATTGGAACCGCATGGTCACCCAGCGAAACGGAAGGCCAAAGCGCGCCGCGCGCCGTGCTGATCGACGGCCATTTGCAGCGCTCGGCAGCAAGCCTGTCGGACCACATGCGGCTTCTCTGGCTGACGCCTGCCCAGGACCGGCTCTTTGCCGGACCTCCATCGGAGCGCCGCCGCTATCTCGATCGCATGGTCTCGCTTCTGGATGCTGAGCATGGCACACGCGTGTCGGGCTTTGAAAAGCTCATGCGCGAGCGCAACCTCCTATTAACCGATGGATCATCGGACATGGCCTGGCTTGCGGCTCTCGAAGCGCAGATGGCGGAGCATGCGGTCGCCATCGCAGCGGCCCGCATCTATGCCGTAAGCCGCATCAACACCTCTCTCACCGCGGAACGCATTCCTTCCCCCTTTCCCTGGGGCAGGGTGAGCCTGGAAGGCGAGATCGAAGCACTGGTGGAAAACCTGCCCGCCCTCGCCGCCGAGGAAAACTACCGGCGGCGGCTGCACGAGGGGCGGAGTGCCGACAGGGCCGCCGGCCGCACCATGGCAGGCCCCCATCGCAGCGATTTTCTGGTCCTGCACGGCCCCAAGGGGGTCGTGGCCTCGGAAGGCTCTACAGGCGAACAGAAGGCCCTGCTGATCGGCCTTCTCCTCGCCCAGGTTGATGCCGTCACGGAAGCCGCCGGAGCCCGCCCCGTGGTGCTCCTGGACGAGGTATCAGCCCACCTCGACAAGGCCCGGAAAACCGCCCTTTTTGGCCTCCTGGAAGGCTTCGGGCTGCAGGCCTGGATGACCGGCACGGAGCCTCAAGTTTTTGATGGCGTTAGCGCCTCCACAGTGGTTTATCAGGTGGATAGCGGCACTCTCCACGAATCGAAATTCTGACCATGGCGGACGATAGCAACAGCCTTCCAAACCCCGAGACCTACGGCGCCGATTCCATCAAGGTGCTGAAGGGGCTGGATGCTGTCCGCAAGCGCCCAGGCATGTATATCGGCGACACCGATGATGGTTCGGGCCTCCACCACATGGTCTATGAAGTAGTGGACAATGCCATCGACGAGACCCTGGCGGGCCACGCCACGCTGGTAACGGTCACGCTCAACGCCGATGGTTCCGCCACCATCACCGACAATGGCCGCGGCATCCCGACTGGCATCAAGGAAGACGACGATCACGAGCCCAAGCGCTCGGCAGCCGAAATCGTGATGACGGAGCTTCACGCCGGCGGCAAGTTTGACCAGAATTCCTACAAGGTCTCGGGCGGCCTCCATGGCGTTGGTGTCTCGGTGGTGAACGCGCTCTCAAGCTGGCTCAAGCTCACCATCTATCGCAACGGCAAGACCCACCAGATGAGCTTCACCCACGGCGTTGCCGATGCGCCCTTGAAAGTGGTGGGTGACGCTGAAGGCAAGCGCGGCACGGAAGTGAGCTTCCTGCCATCGACGGAAACATTCACCAAGACCGACTTCGATTTCGCCACGCTGGAACACCGCCTGCGTGAGCTTGCCTTCTTGAATTCCGGCGTTCGCGTGACGCTGACCGACAAGCGCGGCGTCGAACCTGTCGAGGTTGAACTGTTCTATGAGGGCGGCATCGTGGCCTTCGTGCGTTATCTCGACCGTTCCAAGCAGGGCCTGCTCAAGGACCCCATCATGATCCGGGGCGAGCGCGAAGGCATCACCGTTGAATGCGCCATGTGGTGGAACGATAGCTATAATGAAAGCGTCTTCTGCTTCACCAACAACATTCCCCAGCGCGATGGCGGTACCCATCTTGCCGGCTTCCGCGGCGCACTGACCCGCGTCATCAATAACTATGCCAATCAAAGCGGCATAGCGAAGAAAGAGAAAGTGGCGCTGACGGGAGACGATGCCCGCGAAGGCATGACCTGTGTACTCTCGGTGAAAGTGCCCGATCCAAAATTCTCGTCCCAGACGAAGGACAAGCTCGTTTCCTCCGAAGTGCGCCCGGTCGTCGAGAGTTTTGTCAATGATGCGCTCGGCGCCTGGCTCGAGGAACATCCGGCAGACGCAAGGTCCATCATCGGCAAGATCGTCGAAGCCGCCGCCGCCCGCGAAGCGGCGAGGAAAGCCCGCGAACTCACCCGCCGCAAGGGTGCCCTCGACATTTCCTCCCTTCCCGGAAAACTAGCCGACTGTCAGGAGCGCGATCCGGCCAAGAGCGAGATCTACATCGTTGAGGGCGATTCCGCCGGCGGCTCCGCCAAGCAGGCGAGGAGTCGCGAATATCAGGCGGTGCTGCCGCTCAAGGGCAAGATTCTCAATGTTGAGCGCGCCCGCTTCGACAAGATGCTGTCTTCCGCAGAGGTGGGAACGCTCATCACCGCGCTCGGTACCGGCATCGGCCGCGAGGAATTTGCCATCGACAAGCTGCGCTATCACAAGATCATCATCATGACTGACGCCGATGTCGACGGCGCTCATATCCGCACACTGTTGCTCACTTTCTTTTACCGCCAGATGCCCGCAATTATCGAGCGCGGCCATCTCTTCATTGCCCAGCCGCCGCTCTACAAGATCAAACGCGGTTCTTCCGAACAGTATCTCAAGAACAATGAGGCGCTTGAAAGCAATCTCGTCGAAGCAGGTCTTGACGGCGTGAAGTTGGTGCTGGCCGATGGTTCAGAACGCGCAGGCGCCGATCTTCGCAGCATTGTCGATGAAGCCATCGCCATCCGCGGCATCATCCAGGGCCTCCATTCCCGCTATCCCACCATGGTGATCGAGCAATCCGCTATTGCCGGTGCCCTCAATCCGGAAATCATTGCCAACAAGCAGAATGCCGAAGCTGCTGCGGGCTACATTGCACGCCGTCTTGATATTCTTTCCGATGAAACCGAGCGCGGCTGGAAGGGCATTGCCACTGAAGACGGCGGCCTTGTCTTTGCCCGCGAGCAGCGTGGCGTCAAGGAAAGCTGGCACATCGATGCCAAGCTCATCGGCTCCGCCGATGCCATGCGCCTCGACAAGAAGGCCAACCACCTGCAGGAAATCTACGCCCGTCCTGCTAAGCTGAAGCGCAAGGACTCCGAGACGGTCATCAACGGTCCGCTGGGCTTGCTCGATGCCGTGTTCGCTGCGGGCCGCAAGGGCGTGGCGCTGCAACGCTATAAGGGCCTCGGCGAAATGAACCCGGAGCAGCTCTGGGAAACGACGCTTGATCCCAATGTGAGAACGCTGCTCAGGGTCAAGGTCTCCGAGATGGATCAAGCCGATGATCTCTTCACCAAATTGATGGGCGATGTGGTTGAACCGCGCCGCGACTTTATCCGCGAAAACGCCCTGAGTGTCGCCAACCTCGACGTTTAGTTCGAGCACCGTCAACCGGCAAACAGGATATCCCGGTTCACCATATAGTTGGCAAAGAGCGGAAGGCTAGCGGCGCCAAGTGCGCGGGCCTGAATGCCAATGGTTCCTTCTTCAATGGCAAAGGGCGCAATACCATCTCGGTTGAGGGTTTCGAGGTGGGATCGCACGGCAGCGGTCAGTTCGGAGCGCACAGTATTGGGCATCGCGCCATCGATGATGATGGCCTTCGGATCGACCACGCTGGCAATGGCAACTGCGGCTTGCGCAATGGCAGGTGCCGCCTCGTTGATCCAGGCGCTGACCTGATCCCGTATTTCTTTCCACTCTGATTGCGGTGCCCACAGTATGTCCGCTGCAATGCCGGCTTCCCGGAGTGTCCTTTCGAGCCTGAAAAGTGAGGCCGCGCGGATGAGCTGCTGTGAGGCCCCATTGCGGCCTGCCACCGGCATGGAACCGAAGGCAGCGGCGTTTCCCGTTGGGCCAGCGAAAACCTGGCCGTTGAGCACCAAACCACCGCCAATGAAATAGCCGATATAGAAATAGGCGAAGCTGCCGTAACTCTGGCCTTTTCCCAAAAGCAGTTCGGCTCCGCAGGCGGCGGTGGCATCATTGCACAGCAGGACGGGCCAGTCGCAGAATTCCTGCAACGCACCCTGCAGATTGAAGTCCTTCCATTCTTCCATGACGGCATGGGGTGCGCCTGCCTCTTCCTCCCATTTCCAGATGTCGAAGGGCATGGCAACGCCGAGGCCTGAAATGCGCTTGCGCTTGCCGCGCGGCACCTCGGCGGCCAGCGACTTGATTCCGTCTTGGGCAAAGTCGACAAATTCTTCCGGTGAAGGAAAGCGATAGGGCTGGTGGATGACATTGCGCGCCCCGCCATCAAGCCCCATAAGCACCATATCGCCGGAGCGCCGCCCAACCTTGAGGCCAATGGAGAAGGCCCCTTCCGGGTTGAGGAGGAAGGGCTGCAAGGGCTGGCCCACTTTGCCCTTCTGGGCCTTGCCTTTCACCACCAGGCCATCCGTCTCAAGCTGCCGGACAATGACAGAGGCCGCCTGTGGGGAGAGGCCCGTCAGCCTCGCAATCTCAGCCTTGGGAAGGCTGCCATGGGCGCGGATCAGCGACAGCGCCAGCCGCTCATTATGCTGCCGAAGGCCCGTCTGGGACGGCCTGTTGGCATAGAGCGGCGGGGATGTTTGTGGTTCGAGGATCGCCATGGCGCACTGACATACTAGCCAGACCAAGGCTCTGTCAGCAAAAGCCATTTGTCAATAAATAAATCCAGTGGATTTATCTATTGACTCAAACGCAAGATTTGGCCCATCATGACAAGCAGTGTCAGGGCCCATTGCCGGGCCGTGATGCTGCAATCGCTTTCGAAGCCGGCTCAGCCGGACATCCATGGGAGGAATGAAACGTGAAAGCTCTTCTGAAAACCGCACTCGTAGGCGTTGGCCTTTTTGCTCTCGCTTCCACTGCACAGGCTGGCGTCGGCGCCTGCCTCATCACCAAGAATAACACCAACCCCTTCTTCGTGAAGATGAAGGAAGGTGCAGAACAAGGCGCTGCCGCCAATGGCATTGACCTTCAGTCCTTCGCCGGTGAAAAGGACGGCGACGCCGCTCCGCAGATCACGGCGATTGAAAACTGCGTTGCCGCTGGCGTAAAGGGTATTCTCATCACCCCATCGAACGACGACGTGGGCCCGGCCCTCAAGGACGCCCGCTCCAAGGGCATCCTGGTGATCTCCCTCGACACGCCTCTCGGCGACACTGAAGCTCAGGACATGACCTTTGCCACCGATAACTTCGAAGCTGGTCTCCTCATCGGCAAGTGGGCCAAGGCCCAGTTGGGTGACAAGGCAGCTGATGCCAAGATCGCCATGCTGAACATCAACAAGGACAACATCTCGGTTGACGTCCTGCGTGACACGGGCTTCCTGACGGGCTTTGGCATTGAAGTGCCCAACCCGAAGGTCTTGGGCTCCGAAACCGATCCACGCGTAGTCGGTCATGAGGGTTGGGGTCCTAACCCCGAAGGTGGCCAAAAGGGCATGGAACTGCTGCTCGCAAAAGAACCCAACATCAACGTGGTCTACACCATCAACGAACCTGCTGCTGAAGGCGCCTATGCGGCACTCAAGGCTGCTGGCAAAGAAGGCCAGGCGCTTATTGTGTCGGTTGACGGCGGCTGCCCCGGCGTCAAGTCGGTTGCCGGCGGTGTCATCGGCGCCACATCGCAGCAATATCCGCTGTTGATGGCCTCCAAGGGCATCGAGGCGATCGCTGCCTTCGCCAAGGATGGCTCCAAGCCGGCGGTTTCGGAAGGCCTCTCCTTCTTCAATACCGGTGTCAACTTGATCACCGACAAGCCTGCCGACGGCGTGCAGTCGATCGACACCAAGGAAGGCCTGGCGAAGTGCTGGGGCTGATCGCCTCTTGAAAGCTTGATGTCTTGAACCTTGCGAAGGGCGGCCTTATCGTCGCCCTTCGTCTGTCGGGACACAAAGAAGCCCGCAGGACTTGGGAACACGTTCAATAGGGGCTTGATGAGCGACATGAGCGACACTGCCGCGCCAACCAAAACCATTTCCGATTTCGAAGCCCAATTGAATGAGGCCGACCAAACGGTCGCGAACTTCGAGGAAGAAGATGCCTCCCTCCTGCAATGGGTTCGGGGCTTCCTGCGCGCAAATCCGACCGCGATTCCAGCCATCATTATCCTGTTCGCGGTGCTCGCTTTTGGCGTGATCGCCAACAACTTCATGACGGCTGGCACGCTGTCTCTCATCCTCAAACAGGTGACGGTCGTAGGCATTGTTGCGATTGCGCAGACCATTGTCATTCTCACGGCTGGCATTGATCTTTCGGTCGGGGCCATGCTGGTGATCTCAGCCATGGTCATGGGACGCCTTACAACACTGTCTGACGTTCCAATCTATCTCGCCATTCCGGCAGGCATGGCAATTGGCACACTGATGGGTGCCTTCAACGGCATTCTAGTCACCAAAGCGCGCATTCCGCCGCTGATTGTGACGCTCGGAACACTCTATATCTACAACGCGCTCAAGCTCTGGTACACCGGATCGGAATCCGTCCGTCCCGCCGATCTTGCGGAAAAAGCGCCGGGTCTCCTGTTTTTTGGCACCGCATTCGATATTGGCGGGGCGAAATTTATCTATGGCTCCATTGCGCTGATCGTGCTTGCCTTCATTGTGTGGTACCTATTGAACCGGACGGCATGGGGCCGCCACGTGACGGCGGTTGGTGATGATCCGGATGCCGCCATGTTGTCTGGCGTTCAAATAGGTCGCACCTTGATCTCGGTCTATGCGTTGGCCGGTTTGATTTGCAGCTTCGGCGCCTGGGTTGCCATTGGCCGTGTCGGTTCCATGTCGCCGATTGCCTTTGAGACCGTAGCACTCGACTCCATTACCGCCGTGGTGATTGGCGGTACATCCCTGTTCGGCGGTCGCGCCTCAATCATTGGCTCGGTTCTGGGTGCTATCATCGTCGGCGTGTTCAACACCGGCCTCGCGTTGGCGGGTGTTGACAGTTACTGGCAGCTCTTCGCCTCGGGCTGTCTCGTTATCATCGCCGTCGCCATTGACCAGTGGCTGCGCCGCGCATCGCAATAAGGTTGAAGAACATGGCCAAGAAAACAGCCAAGAAAACCGTGGCGAAAAAAGCCGCTGTCCCCAGGGAGAATGTCGAATCCGTGGCGTCTCCGAAAGCCGCCGGTACCGCGGCCCATGCGCCCGCCAGGGAGCCAATTCTCATGGCCCGCGGCCTCACCAAGAAATATGGCACGGTGGTTGCCCTCAACCACGCTGACTTTGATCTTTATCCCGGTGAAATCCTCGGTGTTATCGGGGATAACGGCGCCGGAAAATCAACGCTTATCAAGGCGTTGTGCGGTGCCGTAACTCCCGACCACGGCGAGATCAGCCTGGAAGGAAAGACGGTACATTTCCGTTCACCGCAGGATGGCCGCGATGCCGGCATTGAAACGGTCTATCAGAATCTTGCATTGTCGCCTGCTCTCTCCATTGCCGACAACATGTTCCTGGGCCGCGAGATCAAGAAACCTGGTTTCCTTGGCAGCTTTTTCCGCCTGTCGGACCGCGCGGCCATGCAGAAATTCGCCCGCGAAAAACTCTCGGAACTGGGTCTTATGACCATCCAGAACATTGACCAGGCGGTGGAAACGCTCTCAGGCGGTCAGCGCCAGGGCGTCGCTGTGGCCCGTGCTGCAGCCTTTGGCTCGAAAGTCGTCATCATGGATGAGCCGACAGCAGCGCTCGGCGTCAAGGAATCGCGCCGCGTCTTGGAACTGATCCGCGACGTGAAGCGCCGCGGTCTTCCCATCATCCTGATCTCGCACAACATGCCCCATGTCTTCGAAGTTTGTGACCGCATCCATATCCATAGGCTAGGCCGCAGGCTCTGCACCATCAGGCCCAAAGATTTCTCCATGTCGGACGCCGTTGCATTGATGACGGGCGCCAAGGCCCCGCCGCCGGAACTTATGACCTGATGGCGGATGCGGGCAGGCTCGCCAGCGAACTTATTGCGCGCGCTGAAATCGCCTCGCGCGTGCTGGTTGCCATTGCCGGCGCTCCGGGTTCGGGGAAATCAACGATTGCCGCAAATCTTTGCGAAGAACTGAAGCGGCACGGACAAAGAGCCATCGTTGTTCCAATGGACGGCTTCCATTTCGACGATGCCATCCTCAATGCACGTGGAGACCGTGCTCGTAAGGGGGCACCGCATACCTTTGACGTTGCGAGCCTTGCTGTCCTTCTCAAGCGCATTAAGTCCTGCGAACCTGATGTGGCCATTCCTCTGTTCGATCGTGCACTGGAATTGTCGCGCGCTGCGGCGGCGGTCGTAAGTTCCCATGAAAAGTTCATTCTTGTTGAAGGTAACTATCTGCTCTTGAAGTTGCCGCCATGGAACAGTCTGCGGCCGCTGTTTGATTTCACCATGATGCTAGATGTGCCCGAGGCGGAATTGCAGCGCCGCCTCACCCACCGCATATTGGAGCATGGCCACAGTGAGGCGTTTGCGGCACACTGGATCGAAACAAATGACATGCCCAATGCCCGCACCGTTCTCGGCAACAGCCTAAAAGCTGACATTCTCCTGCCGAATTGAAAACTTCAGAGCGCGCGCGCGGCGAGATCCCTGAATGGCGAGCTATAGGCGCGGCCAAACCCAGCAATGATGTGCGTATGCTCCGGTTCCATCCGCCAGAAGCCGAAGTCGCCCAGTCCGGCGTAAAGCTCGGCATAAGGATGCCGGCCGAGGAACATGGCTTCAGCTTCCATCCTGTCCACCGGCTGAAAAATGCCAGTGAGTGTCACGCGCAGCGCGGTCAATGGGTCACCATCATCTGGCAACGGGGCGTGCAGCATGATGGCCGCTCTTGGATTGGCCTTGAGGCACTGCGTGTGGTGGGAAAGCGCCGAAGTGAGGATGAGGGGCCTGAGCCCTTGATCGGTCGCGATGTTAACCAAGGTCACGAACGGCCCCCCGCTCTTGATGTCGATGACCGACAGGGATCCGGTGCCGCCCGCCTTGATCAGCGCTACTGCGCTTCTGATGCCTTCTTGCTTTGGTGATTCCATTTCAACACTCGTAATTCATGGCCCGAAGGCCTATATCAGCTGCCACATTTTGTTCCACTTTCATACCTATGCGACAGGAGGCTACGAAAGGAATGAACAAGAAAATGCCCACAATTGCCCTCGTCGACGATGACCGCAACATTCTCACCTCCGTCGGCATGACCATGGAGGCAGAAGGCTATGCGGTGCAAAAATACAATGATGGCGCAGCCGCACTCCAGGGTCTCCAGGATAACCCGCCGGATGTTGCCATCTTTGACATCAAGATGCCGCGCATGGACGGCATGGAGCTTCTGCGCCGCATCCGCCAGAAAACCGATCTACCTGTCATATTTCTCACCTCCAAGGATGACGAGATAGATGAGCTTTTTGGCCTTAAGATGGGTGCCGATGATTTCATCAAGAAACCCTTCTCGCAGCGCCTGCTGGTGGAGCGGGTAAGGGCCGTTCTGCGCCGGGCGGGCGCACGCGATGGCGTGGCGGTGCCCCAGGAAGCGGCCAAGGTGATCGAGCGCGGCAAGCTGCTAATGGACACCGACCGCCACTCCTGCACCTGGGATGGCAAACCTGTGGTGCTCACTGTGACGGAATTCCTCATCCTGCAGTCGCTGGCCCAGCGTCCAGGCATTGTGAAGAGCCGCGATGCTCTGATGGATGCAGCTTACGACGACCAGGTCTATGTGGACGACCGCACCATCGACAGCCACATCAAGCGGCTGCGCAAGAAATTCAGCCAGGTTGACTCTACCTTCGATGGCATTGAAACGCTCTATGGCGTTGGTTACCGGTTCAAGGAGCAGTAGGCGGTGTATCGGTGACCAGTTGATTCCAACTGTTCGCCGGGTGCTGGAATGTTCTAAAACCGGGATGTAATGCTGGAACAGGTTAAAACTCCCGCCGAAACGGAACGCATCGAGCCGGAAGAAACACCGGCCATGGATGATTCCGCGCAAAGCCAGGAGCAGGCACAAGAACCTGCCCAGTCCTGGATTGGAAGGCTGACGCCGGCAAGCCTCATTGCTCGCATCTTTCTCATCAATCTGCTGGGCCTTCTGATCCTGGCCCTTGGCACTCTCTACTTCAACCAATTCCGCCAAAGCCTTATCGATGCGCGGGCCCAGTCGCTGCGCACCCAGGCGCAAATCATCTCAGCAGCTCTCGCAGGATCGGCCACTGTCGATACCGGCTCCATTGTCGTCAATCCGGACTCGCTTGATGAAGCGCCCGAGACGCTCGAGGAAGGAGAACTGCCGGAAGGCCTCGATTTTCCCATCAACCCCGAAACGGCGAGCCCTGTTCTGAGAAGGCTTCTCGGCAACACCTCAAACCGCGCCCAGGTCATCGACCCGCAGGGCAACCTCGTGGTGGACAGCCGTTATTTTCTCGGTAGTGACACCATTGAAATCCTGCCCAATGACGGCACAAAGCCCGGAGAGAATTCAGGCCAGAGCTGGTGGGACCAGTGGCTCGATTGGATGCTGGGCTCCGACTATCCCGCCCACGTTGACTACGGCCTCGACGGCAATGACAAGAAGCCGGAAATAGCCGCTGCATTGAATGGCGCAAATGTCAGCTTGGTCCGGCTTGACGACAAGCGCGAAATCATTGTCGTGGTCACCGTGCCCATCCAGCGCTTTCGCGCCGTGTTGGGCGCACTTGTCCTCTCCAATGCCGGGGGTGAAATCGATGGCGTGCTGCGCGCCGAACGGCGCGTTGTGCTGCTCACCTTCGGTTTGGCAACGCTTGTCTCGCTTCTTCTCTCAGCCCTTCTCGCCGCAACCATTGCAAATCCCATCCGCAAACTATCCGATGCGGCGCGCAAAGTTCGCCAGGGCATTTCAAAACGCGTGGAAGTTCCGGATTTCTCGAGCCGCAAGGATGAAATCGGGCGACTGTCTGCCTCCATGCGTGCCATGACCAACGCGCTCTACAACCGCATCGACGCCATCGAGGCTTTCGCGGCGGATGTGTCCCATGAGTTGAAGAATCCGCTCACTTCCCTGCGCAGCGCCGTGGAAACATTGACTCTCGTCAAGACTGACGAGCAGAGAAAACGTCTCATCGACATCGTCAAACAGGATGTGCGGCGCATGGACCGGCTCATCACCGACATTTCCGATGCCTCCAGGCTCGATGCGGAATTGGCGCGTACCGAAAGCCAGCCCGTCGACCTTTCAAGGCTTCTTGGCGCCATCGTTTCCATGTCGAATGAACTGGTGAAAGGAGATGAGCCGGAAGTCATTCTGACAATCGAGCCGCCGGGTGGCGCCAAAACATTGGCGGAAACCTATACGCTGCCTGGACAGGATTCGCGCCTGAGCCAGGTCTTCCGCAATCTCATCGACAACGCCCGTTCCTTCACGGCGCCAGGCACAAAGATCAATGTCCGCATGCGCCGGACGCGCGCCCATCTTGAAATTCGCGTGGAAGACAGGGGCCCGGGCGTTCGGCCAGAGAACCTCGACCGGATTTTCGAACGTTTCTATACCGACAGACCCGATCAGAGTTTCGGCAACAATTCGGGGTTGGGCCTGGCAATTTCGCGCCAAATCGTCGAGGCCCATGGCGGCCGTGTTTGGGCGGAGAACCGCAAGGGCAAGGCTGCGGGAGATGGAGAGACACCGGTGCTGGGTGCGCGGCTGATTGTCCGTCTACCCTTGCGGGAAGCATCCACAATCGACAGGCCGGTATCCAGGTCCCGTTGAGAATGCTGGGTATCACAGTACACGCCACGGCAGTCTCCATTTCCGGCGCGGCCATCTTGATCCGGGGTGAGCCGGGTGCGGGAAAATCGACCCTTGCTTTGGAGCTCATCGAACTGCCGGGCTCGGGTCTCGGTGATGGGATTCTGCAGGCGAGCCTCATATCCGATGACCAGACACTCCTGACGGCTGATGGCGGCAAGATCTGGTGTTCGGCGCCCCCCGCGCTTGCAGGCCTTCTGGAAGTGCGGGGCCTCGGCATCGTGAAGGTGCAGGCGGCAGGCCCGGCGGCCTTGAAGCTCATCGTCGATCTGGTGCCCGCCCATGGGGCGCCGCGCTTGCCGGATGTGGATGATGAGGCAGCGGTGCTTCTCGGCATAGCGGTCCCGCTCATCCGGTTGAACCGTGAGGGTAAGGCCCTCTCCTCCCGTGTCCGGGCGGCGTTCTTGAGGGTCTGAAAGGAAATGTTGCCCCGCTGTTGGGGCCAGCGTAAACAGCGTGACCCATATCAAATTGCCCCAGATTTCGGACATTCTCCATGGCAGAAGACTCAATCCCGGCATGATCGGTCTCGTCGTTGTCACCCACGGCCGGCTCGCCGCGGAATTCATCCATGCGCTCGAACATGTGGTCGGAAAGCAGACCCAGCTTGAAGCGGTTTGCATCGGTCCCGAGGACCGTATGGACGAAAGAAGGGCCGACATTTCCGCCGCCGTCGCCCGCGTCGAAACCGGCCAAGGCGTCATTCTCCTCACCGACATGTTCGGCGGCACGCCTTCCAATCTCGCCATATCCCTTCTCGAAGAGGGCCGCATTGAAGTGGTAGCCGGCCTCAACCTGCCCATGCTGGTGAAGCTCGCGCGCATCCGCAACGACTGTACCCTGCACAAGGCTGTAATGGCTGCGCAGGATGCGGGCCGCAAATACATCAACATTGCAAGCCAGGTCCTCGGCGACTGAGCATGGCGATACTGGTGCGCGAGATGCCGATCATCAACCAGCGCGGCCTGCACGCCCGTGCTTCCGCGAAGTTCGTCAAATGCGCTGAGGGTTTCGATGCCTCCGTGACCGTGAGCCGCGACGGCCAGTCCGTGCCCGGAACATCAATTATGGGGTTGATGATGCTCGCAGCCTCCCTCGGAACCTCGATCACCGTGGAGATTAGCGGGCCGCAAGCAGACGCTGCCATGGAAGCCCTATCGGCGCTCGTGGCAAGCAAATTCGACGAGGAATAATCGCTACCTTCCGCCAAGCAGCGTCTCGACGGAAAAAGCCTCCGTTAGCTGGGCCTCGCTCATCAGCTTCTCGGCAAGCACGATGTCGCGGATGCTGCGCCGCTCCTTGAGAGCTTTCTTGGCGACACGGCTTGCCTCACCATAGCCGACATAGGGATTGATCGCCGTCACGGCCACCAGCGAATGCTCAAGAAGCTCGCGGCAGCGTTCTTCGTCAGCTTCGATTCCATCGATGCATTTTTCCCGCAGCACATTCATGCCGCGCGTCAGCATGCGCATGGACTGCAGGATGTTGAAGACAATGACGGGCTCCATGGCATTGAGCTGCAGCTGACCCGCTTCCGCCGCGATCGTTACGGTCAGGTCATTGCCGATGACCTGGAAGGCAATCTGGTTGATCACTTCCGGCATGACGGGATTGACCTTTCCCGGCATGATAGAGGAGCCTGGCTGCATGGCGGGAAGGCGGATTTCGCCAAACCCTGCGCGCGGCCCGCTGTTGAGAAGGCGCAGGTCGTTGCACATCTTGGAGAGCTTGACGGCAATCCGCTTCAACACGCCCGAGAAGGTAACGAACGCCCCCATGTCGGAAGTGGCCTCGATCAGGTCTCCGGCGGGAATGAGATCAACTCCGGAAATCCGCGCGAGGTGTTTGATCGCCGCCGCAGAATAGCCCTTTGGCGCATTGATGCCCGTACCGATGGCCGTGCCGCCGAGATTGACCTCGCGCAGCAGCCCGGAAAATTCCTTGAGCCGGTCGATGTCTTCGCCAACTGTCACCGCAAAAGCCCGGAATTCCGAGCCAAGCCGCATGGGAACCGCATCCATGAGCTGGGTGCGCCCCACCTTGATGATGTGATGGAACTCGTCGGCTTTCTTGAGCAGCGTTTCCTTGAGGGCGGTCTGGCTCTCGATCAGTGCCGGGCAGGCCCTCAGCATGGTGAGCCTGACGGCCGTAGGATAGACGTCGTTGGTTGATTGCGACAGGTTCACATGATCGTTGGGATGAATGGTCCCATAGTCGCCCAGCGGCCGCTGCAACTCGCGAAGCGCCAGGTTGCAGATCACTTCATTTGCGTTCATGTTGGTCGATGTTCCCGCACCCCCCTGCAGCATGTCGACGATGAAATCGTCATGCTCCTCACCCGCGATCACCCGATCTGCAGCCCTGACGATGGCCCCGCCGATGCGCTGGTCGAGCACACCGAGTCCCATGTTGGCGAGTGCTGCCGCTTTTTTGGTCATGGCGAGCGACTGCACAAGTTCCGGATAGTGGCTGAGCAGCGTGCCGGTGATGGGAAAATTGGTGGCCGCACGCGCCGTCTGGATTCCGTAATTGGCATCGGCGGGCAGCTCCATGGCGCCGATGGAATCCTGTTCAATACGAAAGTTGGGCAAGACCGTCTCCTCATGTGCCTTTTGTCCGGCACGTTGTTGTGCCTATAGTAGTCCTTCTGCCCCTTGCGGGCATGAAAAATTGTTCAATAGGGAGGAAGTGAATGGATCGCCGTAAGTTTTTCAAACGTGCCAGCGTTACCGCTGCGGGCGCAACTGCCGCCTTGGCTACACCGGCCATTGCCCAGTCCATGCCGGAGCTGAAATGGCGCATGACGTCGAGTTTTCCCAAGGCGCTTGATACGATTTACGGTGCCGCCGAGACATTTTCCCGTTTCGTGAAGGAAGCGACCGACGGCAAGTTCCAGATCCAGGTGTTCCCCGGCGGCGAAATCGCCCCGCCCCTCGAAGCCGCCAATGAAGTCGGCAAGGGCAACATCGAGATGTGTCACACGGCGTCTTACTATTACTGGGGCAAGGACCCGACTTATGCCTTCGCCACCGCCGTTCCCTTCGGGCTCAACTCACGCCAGCAGAATGCCTGGATGTATTATGGCGGCGGCATGGACCTGATGAACGAGTTCTACGCCACGCAAAACCTTATTGGTTTCCCCTGCGGCAACACCGGCGCCCAGATGGGCGGCTGGTTCCGCAAGGAGATCAAGTCTGTGGCGGACCTGCAGGGCGTCAAGATGAGGATCGGCGGCTTTGGCGGCAAAGTGATCACCAAGGTCGGTGTCGTGCCCCAGCAGATTCCCGGCGGCCAGATCTATGAGAACCTGGAGAAGGGCGTCATCGACGCAGCCGAATGGGTCGGTCCCTATGACGATTTGAAGCTGGGCTTCTACAAGGTCGCGCCCTATTACTATTATCCCGGCTGGTGGGAAGGCGGCGCCATGCTCCACACCATGGTCAACACGGCGAAATGGGCCGAACTGCCGCCGGTCTATCAATCTATCATCAAGACCGCCTGCCAGGCCGCCAACAGCGACATGCAGGCCGCCTACGACTTCAAGAATCCACCGGCCCTGAAGGAGCTTGTGGCGCTGGGTGCAAAGCCGGCACCCTACCCACAGGACGTGATGGAGGCCTGCTTCAAGGCGGCGAATGAGACCTATGCGGAAATCTCCGGCAGCAATGAATGGTTCAAGAAAGTCCACGACCACATGATGGCCTACCGCAAGGACGTATGGCCACCATGATGAGTTGCAGGATGATGAAGGCAACACCGCCGCGGTAGATCTGCGCAGTTGTAACGCCATCGATCATGCGGCCGGAAACCTTGTCCGCAAATGGCATACTGGGCGCAACTGAGCGCATGTAGAACAGGGCAAAACCGAAGGGTGGCGTCAGGAAGCTCGTCTGCATGTTCATGCCGAGAATGATGCCGAACCAGACAAGATCGATGCCAAGCTTCTGCGCAACCGGCGCCAGCAATGGAATGACGATGAAAGCAATTTCGAAGAAATCGATGAAGCAGCCAAGGATGAACACCAGGACATTGACGGCGAGCAGGAAACCCCACATGCCGCCGGGAAGGCCGATGAACAATTCTTCCACCCACACATGGCCGTTGACGCCATAGAAAGTGAGGGAGAATACACGGCTGCCGATCAGGATGAACATCACGAAGCAGGCGAGCCTTGTCGTGCCGTCAAGCGCATCGCTCAAGGTCTTAAACGAGAGCCTGCCCTTGGCCCAGGCGAGCACAATGGCGCCGACCGCTCCCATGGCGCCGCCCTCCGTCGAAGTGGCGATGCCAAGAAAGATCGTTCCAAGCACCAGGAAGATCAAGGCCAGCGGCGGAATAAGGACGACAATCACCCTTTCTGCAAGGCGCGACAACAATCCCAGTTTCAGGGACTCATTGGCAATGGCGATGAGATAGGCAAGCACAGCTGCAATCGCGGCACCCCAGATGCCTGCCCCTTGGGCCACGCGGTCTCTCAGCAGATACCAGCCCAGCACCCCAATCGCCGCGCTTACCCCCAGCGTCACGAACAGTGACGCAATGCCGGAGCCCAGCGTCCGCGCCTCAAGTGGCAGAGCCGGAACATGCTGGGGCCGCATCACCGAAACGCCGAAGACATAAAGCATGTAGAGACTAACCAGCATGAGGCCGGGAAGGATGGCGCCCGCATACATCGGCCCCACCGACACGCCGAGCTGGTCGGCAAGCACAATGAGAACAAGTGAGGGCGGAATGATCTGCGCCAGCGTGCCTGAAGCGGTGATCACACCCGCCGTTGTCGCGCGGTCATAACCATAGCGCAGCATGATGGGCATGGAGATGAGCCCCATGGCGATGACCGAAGCAGCAACCACGCCGGTCGTCGCCGCAAGGAGTGCACCAACAAAGATTACCGCATAGGCAAGCCCACCGCGCACCGGCCCGAAAAGCTGGCCTGCCGTATCAAGCAGGTCTTCCGCCATCCCGGATTTTTCCAGGATGATCCCCATGAGCGTGAAGAAGGGAATCGCTAGCAACGTCTCGTTGCGCATCACATCAAGCACCCGGCCGATAGTAAGGCCGAGCAGCGGCCAATCCAGCGTGATCGATTGCGAATAGGGGCCTAGTTCGACGGCGAGCAGAAAGAAGATAAGACCGTTCGCCGCCAGCGAGAATGCAACAGGGTATCCGAGCAGCAGGAAGATCACCAGCGAGGCGAACATGATGGGCGCCAGATTGTGGGCAACAAACTCAATCATGTTGCGCACTCCTGATTGCCGCCCAGCGCTTGATGATCTCCGAAATGGCCTGCGCCAGGAGGAGGGCAAATCCAGCAAGGACAAAGAGTTTCGAGGGCCAGACGATAAGGCCCCCGGCGTTCTGTGACATCTCGCCATTCTGCAGGGCCTCCCAGAAATAGGGAACGCCAAGCCAGACCATCAGCAGGCACAGCGGCAGCAGGAAGAAGATATGGCCCAGAAGGTCAATCCAGTTTCGCAAGCGCTTCGAGAAATGATGCGAGAGCGCGTCGATCCTCACATGGCCGTTTTTCTGCAACACATAGGAAGCAGCCAGAAGGAACACCATGCCGAAGAGATACCACTGCAATTCGCCCCAGGCGTTTGAACTGGTGTCGAAAGCCTTGCGGATGACCGCATTGACAGCGCTCACCACCACTGCCGCGAGAATGAGCCAGCGGATATGATAGCCGATAAAATGATTGATGGCGTCGATGCCCCGGCTCAGCGCCAAAAGACCTTGCATCATTCCTCCCGTGCTGCACCGTTGACCGGGCAGTCATTTATGGCATGACAATAACATGGCTTCTGACGCTGAAAACCCCAAAATGCCGGAGGGGCCGCCGGGCACACCCTACACCCCACCCCCGCCCGACGGCCGCCAGTCGGAAACGGCCCTGGCGGTGCAGCGCGGCGTCTGCCGCATGCTGCGCAGCATGGGTTTTGCCGTGCTGCCTGAATTCGTGCTGGCTTCTGGCCGCCGGGCGGACGTTATTGCCATGGACCCTGGCGGCCTCATCTGGATTGTCGAGATCAAGTCATCGCTGGCGGATTACCGGGCTGACGGCAAGTGGCATGAGTATAGGGACTATTGTGACCGCTTCTGCTTTGCTATCCCTCACACGTTGGAGCAGGCCGTCATTCCGGAAGAAGTAGGTCTCATAATTGCAGACAACTATGGGGCAGAAGTTATGCGGCAGCTCCCCGACCATCCGCTCCATGGCTCGCGCCGCAAGGCTGTGTCGCTGCAGTTTGCCCGCGTGGCCGCCCAGCGCCTCCACAGCCTCTGGGATCCGTAGTTCCGGACTCTATTTTGGCGCCCGCTTGGCGAGGATGCGTTGCAGGGTGCGCCTGTGCATGTTGAGGCGCCGTGCCGTTTCCGAGACATTGCGGTTGCATAGTTCAAAGACCCGCTGGATGTGTTCCCAGCGCACCCTGTCTGCCGACATGGGGTTTTCGGGGAGTGCATTGCGTGTCTCGCCGCTCTCCGACATCAATGCGCCATAGACGGCGTCAGCATCCGCCGGTTTTGCCAGATAGTCGATGGCACCCAGCTTCACCGCCGTCACTGCCGTTGCGATATTGCCGTAGCCCGTCAGCACCACCACGCGGGCATCAGGCTTTGCTGCATGCAGCGCCTGCACCACGTCAAGGCCGTTACCGTCGCCGAGCCTGAGGTCGACCACGGCAAAGCCCGGCGGTGATTTCCGCACTTCGGCAATGCCTTCGCCCACTGTCTCTGCCAGCCGGACGTCGAAGCCGCGCGCTTCCAGCGCGCGGCCGAGCCGTGTCAGGAAAGGCTTGTCATCATCGACAAGAAGCAGCGTCTTGTTCGTGCCATCGGCCATGATCATACTTTCGGCCTGTCAATGAAGCGTGGCCGGTTGCGGGTCAAGCGCCTTGTTGCTGGCAGAACCCATATCAACCGCCGCTCTCGGCCAGCGAATGGAAACGACTGCACCCTGTGCCGGGGCGCTTAGATTGGAGAGTCCCACCTGCGCGCCGGACCGCTCCAAGAGGGTCTTGGCAATGAACAGTCCAAGCCCCATGCCTTCATGGCCGCGAGCCTCACCCGCTTCGGCAGCATCGTCATAGCCGGGCCGCGTGGTGACGAACGGATCGCCCAGCCTGTCGAAGATCAATTGGTCAAAGCCTGGTCCATCGTCCTTGATGGTGACGGAAAGCTGGCTCGCGTTCCAGCGCGCATCGACGGTGACATTACTCTTGGCGAAGTCGATGGCGTTCTCGAGGATGTTGGAGAGCGCATAGGAAATGGCTGGATTGCGCCTGAAAACGGGTTCCGGTTCATTCTTCTCGCTCTTGCAGATAATGGTGACGGCAACATCGGACCCCCGCAAGGGCGCCACCTGGTCTTCCAGCATGGCAGAAAGTTTTACCTGCCCGAAGATCACATCGGCCGCCTGTTCCCGATCGGAAAGGCGCGAGAGGATTTCCCGGCAGCGCGCCGCCTGGCTGATGAGAAGGTCAAGGTCATCGGCATGGTGGCCCTTGAGCACCGCTTCGCGCTTCAATTCCTTGGCAACGACCGTAATGGTGCTGAGCGGCGTGCCGAGTTCATGGGCCGCTGCGGCCGCAAGACCATCCAGCGCGGAGAGACGTTGTTCGCGCGCCAGCACCATTTCCGTTGCATTGAGCGCCGCTGACATCTGCCGCGCTTCCTCTGCAAGACGCCGCGCATAGATGGCGGAGAATGCCGTTCCGCTGAGGACTGCAACCCACAGTCCCGCCACATAGGTGGCAGGCAGCGAGATTGCTTCACCCTCTTTCCACGGCAATGGAAAATGATAGATGGCGAGCAGCGAGGCAAAGGCAATAGCCATCCCTCCGAGCGCCAGCGTCCAGCGCACTGTCAGCGACGTCGCGGAAACTGTCACCGGCACGAGGAACAGGAACGAGAAGGGATTTTCGAGGCCCCCTGTCAGAAATAGAAGCGCCGCCAGTTGCACGACATCATAGGCCAGCAGCAGACCAGCGGCTCGTGAACTAAGTATCTGGCTGGAACGCCAGCGCAGCGAAATGAAGATGTTGAGCCAGGCACTCAGCGCAATAACGCCGAGGCAGGCCGAAAAGGGCAGGCTGTAGCCGAAGACCAGCGAAACCGCGAGAACAGCCGCCGTTTGCCCGATGACGGCAAGCCAGCGCAGCCGCACCAGGGTGCGCAGCCGGATGGGGTTGTTCGCCTGCCCCAGGGGAAAGGGGTCTGTTTCCAGATTAATCTGTGACATCTCTTCCGATGCGGTACCGCTCAAACTGCGGCATTAATGGTAGTGTAATTCTAGCCAAGAGCGCGAGCCCATGCAAAGCACCGACCAGACACAACTCGTGCGCCGCATCCTCTTTGCCGGTTTGATGCTGATAGCAGCAGCAAGCATCGCTGCCTATGCCCTCATGTCCTCGCCTAACAAGCCCGCAGGTCTGGGTGAAGCATTGGTGGGTGGCCCTTTCACTATGGTCAATCACAAGGGCGAGACGGTCACTGAGAAGAGTTTTCTCGGCAAGCCCATGCTGCTGTTTTTCGGGTTCACCTTTTGCCCCGATGTCTGCCCCACGGAACTGCAGGTGATGGCGGCGGCCCTCGATGAGCTAGGCGACAAGGGCATGGACATCCAGCCCATCTTCGTTTCCGTCGATCCCGAACGTGACACGCCGGAGGTCATGGCGGCCTATGTTTCGAACTTTGGCGACCGTTTCATTGGCCTCACCGGCAGCGCCGAGCAGGTGGCGGCCATAGCGGGGGCCTATCGGATTTTCTATGCCAGGCAGGAGAACAAGGAACGCCCCTCGGATTACCTGATGGACCATTCCTCCATCGTCTACCTCATGGGACCCGACGGAAAGTTCCTAAAGCACTTCACCTACACGACCGACGCCAAAGCCCTTGCTCAAGGAATCGCCGAGGCGCTACAGCAACCGACGGTCAATTGAGCGCAATTGACCGTCGATAAGTTGCTGTAGAACTTTGTATCTGGCGCATCTTTCCTCTCGCAGGTGAGTTCACTTGCTCGTTGGACGCGCAAAGCCGCTGAATATAGGTCAGCAGGATTGACACTTTATCGCGTGAATTTTGCGACTTTCGGCTGAGAAATCCAATAATGGCAAGGGGTTGTTAATGGCTTTGCCCAAGTCTATCTTGCACTGCAGCAAGGGGGCAAGATCTAATGCTATACGAGATCTATGAGATGCAGCATGCTGCCATGGCCCCCTTTCGGCTGGCGGCCAAGGCTGGTGCCGAGTTCTGGTTGCATGACTGGAACCCCTTCTCTCAAACATCTTTTGGCCGTCAGGCGCGGGCCGGGCTCCACCTCTTCGAGCGCCTGACCCGCCGTTACACCAAGCCCCGTTTTGAAATTTCAGAAACCAAGGTTGCTGGAAAAACAGTCGCCATTGAAGAACTCGTGGTTTGGGAAAAGCCCTTCTGCCGCCTTGTTCACTTCCGCAAGAAAACGCCAAGCCGCAAAAAACAGCATCCCATCCTGATTGTGGCCCCCATGTCGGGCCATTTTTCCACCCTGCTCCGCAACACAGTCGAAGGCCTTTTGCCGGAGCATGATGTCTATATCACCGATTGGGTCGACGCCCGCGAAGTGCCGCTCTCTAATGGGCCTTTCGATCTTGATGATTACACCGATTACGTCATGGAAATGCTGCACCACCTCGGCAGGAAGGCCCACATCATGGCCGTCTGCCAGCCATCGGTGCCCGTGCTTGTCGCCATCTCACTGATGAGTGCGCGGAAAGACCCGCTGCTCCCCTTGACCATGATCCTGATGGGAGGGCCCGTCGATACCCGCGTCAGCCCAACGGCCGTGAACAAGGTTGCCAAGGAAAAGGGCGTAACTTGGTTCCGCCGTAACACGGTTGTCGAAGTGCCGCCGCCCCACAAGGGCAAGGGCCGCATCGTCTATCCGGGCTTCCTGCAGCTCGTGGGCTTCATGTCGATGAATTCCCACCGCCACATCACCGCCCACCGCGATCTCTACTGGAACCTTGTCGATGGCGACACGGTCTCCGCCGCAAAGCTGCAGGAATTCTACGACGAATACATGTCCGTCATGGATCTTGCCGCCGAGTTTTATCTGCAGACTGTCGAGCGCGTCTTCGTGCACCAGTGCCTGCCGCTCGGCACCTACCATTATCGCGGCGAACTCATTCGCCCGGAACTTATCACGGATGTGGCGCTTCTTACGATCGAAGGCGAGCGCGACGACATCACTGGTCCCGGCCAAACCCAGGCCGCCCACCGTCTCTGTTCCGGCATTCCCGCCGAGCACAAGACTGATCACGTGCAGAAAGGCGTTGGCCATTACGGCGTTTTCTCCGGCCGCCGCTATATCGAAGAAGTAGTTCCGGTCATCTCCCGCTTCGTGGGAGATCACGCTAAATAGTGCGCCATGTGGCCACTGAGTCGCGCCTTCACCGCGAAATCGAAACCTGAAGCAGAACCACTTCTTCCCATCATCGTGATGGTTGAAGGCGTGGCGCTGGCGGTCATGTTGAAGCGCCATGCCAAGGCGCGGCGCATGACTTTGCGCCAATCACGCGATGGCGAACATTTCATTCTCACGGTTCCGCGCCGCCACAGCCGCAAGGCGGCGGAAGCTTTTCTGAATGCATCGGCAGGCTGGATGCAAAAAACCCGCAGCAAACTTCCCGCCATCGTGCCTGCAGCCGATGGAGGGCGCATTCTCCTGCGCGGTGAACACTACACTATTGCTGCAACTGGCAGGCTGCGTGGCCTTGTTTCCATAGATGATGAAACGCGGGTCATCGCCGTGCCCGGTGCTCCATCCCATATGAAGCGCCGGCTGACCGAATGGCTGAAGCGCCAGGCCGAAAAAGACTTGCACGAGGCCTCGCAGCGTTATGCATCCGTGATGAACGTCACAGTGAAGCGCCTCGGCGTGCGCGATCAGAAGAGCCGCTGGGGCTCATGCAACACTGACGGCGTTCTGTCCTACTCCTGGCGCCTCATCATGGCCCCGCCCATGGTGCTGGACTATGTGGCGGCTCACGAAGTCGCTCACCTGCGCGAAATGAACCACGGGCCGCGCTTCTGGCGGCTGGTCCTCAGCCATTGCACTTCAGCACGAGCGGCAAAAGAGTGGTTGAAGCAGCACGGGCAAACATTGCACCGGATGGTTTAGGCCTCAGTACAAGCCGTCGCCTGGCTCTTCGTCTCTGCTGCCGAACAGGATCGACAAAAGATTGCGCCGCTTCTTCTTGCGCGGTTTCTCTTGCGGCTCTGCAATGTCGGGATCAACCTCGATCACACCGCTTGCATCATTCTCGGCAACAACGAATTCCGATGGTTCGCCAGAAGTGCCTGGAAGCTCGCGATAGGCCAAATCCTCATGGGCCTTTTCCATAATGTCGCGCCACACCAGCGCCGGCAGCGATCCGCCGGTTACTTTCTTGGTGGGGCTGTTGTCATCATTGCCCATCCAAACGCCCGCCGTGAGATAAGGCGTGTAGCCGATGAACCAGGCATCACGGTAATCCTGACTGGTGCCCGTCTTGCCGCCTATGTCTTGACCCTCGAAGCTGGCCTTGGTGGCGGTGCCGGAGGTGATGACCTTGCGCATCATGTAGTTCATGGCGCCCACTTCGTCCTCGCCCATGACCTGGCCCAGGCCGTCCACCAGTCTCTCGTAAAGAACCCTACCGTCGCGGCTGACGATGCGTTTGACGATATAGGGCTCAACTGCCGAACCCCCATTGGAAAACGGCGTGAAAGCCGAGGTCATTTCCATGAGGGAGACTTCGGATGTACCAAGTGCAATCGATGTATCGGCACTGAGCTTGGAACGGATGCCGAGACGTTTCGCCACCGTTGCCACTGTCCGCGGGTCGACGGCATGGGTAAGCTTGGCGCTGATCGTATTGAGTGAGAGCGCATAGGCCTGATCCAGCGTGACCGGCCCCAGATACTTCCGCTTGTAGTTTTCAGGGCTCCAGTTGCCGATCTGCACAGGCTCATCGATCTCAACAGAGTCCGGGCGATAGCCGTTTTCCAGTGCCGCGAGATAAACAAAGGCCTTGAATGCAGAACCAGGCTGGCGCTTGGCCACTACGGCGCGGTTATATTGGCTGCGCTTGTAGCTGCGCCCACCGACAAGAGCCTTTACCGCGCCCGTGCCATCCATCACCACGACCGCTCCTTGTGACACATTGAGCGCCTTGCCATTCTCGGAAAGCCGCTTGCGCAGTGCCAGCTCGGCCCTTGATTGCAGCTTGGCATCGAGCGTTGTCTCGATGATGAGCGATTGCTTGGCTTCCTTGGTGAGGAGGCGCAATTGCTCGTTGATCCAGTCAACAGCATATTGCGTGGCAGGCGTATCGACCTGCGTTGCCGCCCTGGTTGGCGAGGCAATGGCGTCTTGCGCTTCCGCGGCGGTGATGTAGCCTTCCTCGACCATGGCGTTGAGAACGATTGTGGCGCGGTTGAAGGCATCTTCCGGCTGGCGCGCGGGATTGTAGGTTGTGGGTGCCTTTAGAACGCCGGCCAAAGTCGCCGCTTCCATCAGGGTCAGCTCATAGGCCGACTTGCCGTAAAATGTCCGCGCCGCCTTGTCGATGCCATCGGCCCCGCCGCCGAAATAGACACGATTCATGTAGAGTTGGAGAATCTCGTCCTTCGAGAACTTGCGCTCAAGCCACAGCGCAAAGACCATTTCCTGCGCCTTGCGCTTGAATGTGCGCTCGTGGTTGAGGAACAGGTTCTTGGCAAGTTGCTGGGTCAGTGTCGAGCCGCCCTCCTTCAAGCGACCAGCGATGACGTTCTTCGTCATGGCGCGGGCAAGGCCGATAGGATCAACACCATAGTGGTGATAGAAGCGACGGTCTTCGATGGCGATGATCGCCTGTGGCACATAGGGCGGAAGCCCCGCGATGGAAACCGCATCGCCGAAGAAGGTGCCCTGTTCGGCAATCTCGCTGCCATCGCTGGCGAGAAGCAGGATTCCGGGCTCTTGCTCCGGAATTTGGAAGACTCCATTTTGGGCCAGAGTGAACCAGACAAACGTAAGTGCCGCGGCAACCGCAACTGCACTCAGTAGCGTCAACTTCCAGAACAATCCGGCGACCCAGCCGAAGAAGCTGCGCCTTCTGGGTCTCACGCCGCGGCCGGGATTTCTCTGAGGAGCCGGCCTCTCGAACAAGCGTGGTTCGCGCCGGGTATTTCCCTTCGCTTTCCTTCGCCCATTAAATATGCCCATGGATAGTCTCGTCCCGTCCGGATACCGCTACGGTTAACGCCCAAATCCTTGCACTTCCGTTGCTGTGCCTTTTGGGCCGCAATCATGGTGCAAAAATGACAGGGAAAATGGCTCAGGCGAAGATATAGGCCGTCTTGACCGAAGTGTAGAATTCTGCGGCAAAGCGGCCCTGTTCCCGCGCCCCGTAGCTTGAGCCTTTGCGTCCGCCAAAGGGCACATGATAATCAACACCCGCTGTCGGTAGGTTGACCATCACCATGCCCGCCGCCGAATTCCTGCGGAAATGCGAGGCATGTTTCAGTGAGGTTGTGTAGATGCCGGAGGAGAGGCCGAACGGCGTGTCATTGGCAACCGCCAGTGCTTCATCGTAGTTCTTGACCCTGATTACAGAGGCAACAGGCCCGAACACTTCCTCACGGTTGATCCGCATGTCATTGCGGGTTTCTGTAAACAGCGCCGGCGACAGATAGAAGCCCTTGGTGTCGCGATTGAGCCGCTCGCCACCCCAGGCAAGCTTGCCACCCTCGTCGCGGGCAATGCGGATATAGTTCTCATCCTGCGCCATCTGCGCCTCATCGATCACCGGCCCCATCTGCGTGCCGTCCTTCAAAGCATGATCGACCTTCAGCGCCTGCATGGCTGAAACCATTTTCTCTATGAAGGTATCATGCACTTTCTCCTCGACGATCAGGCGCGAGGAAGCGGTGCAGCGTTGGCCTGTCTGGAAGAACGCACCGTCAACAGCGCCTGCTACCGCCGCATCAAGATTGGCATCCGCCATCACAACGAGCGGGTTTTTGCCGCCCATCTCCAACTGGAATTTGGCGCCGCGTGTTGCACAGGCCATTGCCACCTTTGCTCCCGTCTCCACCGACCCCGTAAAGGAAATGGCGTTGACATCGCGCGAATTGAGCATCGCCTGGCCCACCACCGAGCCGCGGCCCATGACAAGATTGAGCACCCCCTTGGGCAGTCCGGCGCGCGAGGCAATTTCAGCGAGCGCCCAGGCGCAGCCTGGAACAAGATCGGCCGGCTTGAATACCACGCAGTTCCCAAAGGCGAGAGCCGGGGCCATCTTCCAGGCTGGAATGGCAATCGGAAAATTCCACGGACAGATAAGGCCCACCACGCCTAGCGGTTCGCGTGTGATGGTGACATCCACATTGGGTCTGACAGATGCCAATGAAACGCCTTCGATGCGGAGTGCCTCCTGTGCAAAGAACTTGAAGATCTGCCCAGCCCGCATGGTTTCGGCAATGCCGTTGGAGAGCGGCTTTCCTTCTTCCTGCGCGAGCAAGCGGCCAATCTCGTCCCGCCGAGCGAGAAGTTCAGTACCAATCGCATCAAGAATATCGGCGCGCTGCTGCGGCGTGGTGGAACACCATCCTGGAAATGCTGCCTTGGCCGCCGCGATGGCCTCTTCGGCCTGCTGAACCGAGGCTTGCGCATATTGCCCGACCACATCGCTGACGTCAGACGGGTTGATGTTGTCCTTGGCAGAAGTTCCCTCCACCCATTCGCCATTGATGTAGTTCTTGTGCAACATGTCTCAATCCCTGTGAATTTTGGTGGCGGACCATGGCCCAAAGGGCCCTGTCAGGCAAGCCTCAGAAGAATGGCGCCTGCCGCGATGAGCAGGGCGCCTGCGATGCGCACTGCCGTCAGTGATTCCCTGAGCATGCGCGCCGACATGAACAGCACGAAGACGATGCTTGTCTCGCGTAAGGCCGCAACGCTGGCAATCGGTGCCTTGGTCATGGCCCACATGACGATGGCATAGGCAAGGCCCGAGGCTGCGCCGCCGATGATCCCCTGTTTCCAGAAAGGCAGAAGCGAAGGCACGAAGCCTGCACCCCGCATGATGGTTCCCGCAACGAGAAGGAACATCGCATCCAGCACGAAAAGAAGTCCTGCATAACCGAAGGCATCTCCGGAGGCCCGCGCCCCAAGCCCATCGGTCATCGAATAGACGGCAATGAAACAGGCTGTGCCGAGAGCATAGAGAACGGCCTGCGGGTCGGGATGGCTGGAGCGGTCTTTCTGCCATCCGGCCATCACTAGTCCGGCAACCAGCAGCAGGATGGCGGCAACGACGCCGATGTGAACACCGTCCGTAAGAAAGAGCAGGCTTCCCACCATGGTGAGAAGGGGAGCGGCCCCGCGTGCGATGGGATAGACCTGGCTCAGGTCTGCGGCCCTGTAGGCGCGCACCAGAAAGAGATTGTAGCCCGTGTGAAGGATGCCGGAGGCCAGGGCGAAACCATAGCTTTCCGGTTTAGGCAGCCCGAAGAGGAAAAGGAGGCCGATGCCCATGATGCCCATGAAGCCCTGCAGGGTGGTGAGTGATATGAGCCTGTCGGCCTGCATGCGCACGAGCACGTTCCAGGCGGCGTGCAGGAAGGCTGCGAGAAGCACAGCGCCAAAGACGAGAGAGTCCAAAGGAAGGGGCTTTCGGTTGCGGGGCAAGCCCTTGTGCCAAATTGGGGGCCAAACGAAAAGGGGCCCAATTAAGGCCCCTCTGAAACGATGCGGCTTTGGCCGTTATGAGCAGGTCGCCCCGCCCGATGACGTCTGGCAAGTGAGTACGAGCGTGGAGCGCGGCCTCACCACGACCGCCTGTTCGACATTGAAGAACGTGGCGCCAAGGATGTCCTTGCCGAGGAAGGTGGCAATGAAGGGCTCATAGGTCATGCAGGCTTGCGCCACGACGAGATCATTGCCTGCGGTCATCAGGTCACTATAGCCCGATGTGCTGGGTGTGCCGGAGCAGCCGGGGCCGGAACCATTGGTGGTCTGCCAGATCAAGGATGGCGCGCCGCCGGAGTTGCGGTATCCGTAGACCTTCACTGTCACGCCGTCATCGGGCATCGGATTGAGGATCAGGTTTGCCACTTGCATGTAGTCCTCGACCTGCGGCTTGAGTACCGTTGTGCGGTTCTGCGCGGTGAGGTCCGCAACGGCGCTGGCGACGGTCGTGACCTTTCTGTTGTTCACCACCAGCGTGGTGAGATCCATCATGCCGAAATAGAGAAGCAGCATCACCGGCAGGATGAAAGCGAACTCAATTGCCGCAACACCCGACTGGGCGTTAAGATATGATGTGAGGCCGAACTTCCGCATGGCAGCAGGTCCTTATTGGCAGTTGTTTCCGGTGGCGGGGAAAGGTTCATTCTGGAACATGGCAAAGCCTGCGAAGCGGCGTTTCGTGTTTCCATCGACATTGCCGAAATGTTCCTTGAGGAACGGCATGGTGAAGTCCCAGTCATAGGTGGCAATGACAGCGACCACCTGCGAGGCGCCGCCGCAGGAATATGAAGTGGGGCCCGCAGGGCCGCCAAAGCTGTTGCCAATACTGGTATAAGAGGGAACCATGGCTTGGAGCGCCGCAAAACTCGCCGCCGAAACCATGTAGACAGTAACGCCGCCGGCGCAATCCATTGTGATTTCTGCCGTCTTGCAAAGCTCGGTTTTGAACTGTGCCGAGGTCAGCTGCAGCTCCTGCGCCTGGCCGGTACGCACCAGCCGCGCGGCAGCCTGCACGCTCGTTTGCAGCGAATATTCTGAGAAGAGCATCATGCCCGTCTCCATGATGCTGCCGAGCAGGAGGAAGAAGAGGGGTCCTACCATCCCGAATTCGATAGCCGTGACGCCGTCCTCGTTGCGCCAAAGGCAGAAAGCGCCAGACCTGCGCAGGCGATCACCGAGTTTAGACAGCATGCTCATCACTTTCTCCCGTCAGCGGCCGCGCGCCGCAAACAATGGCCCCTGGCACGCCAGGACGCACGAAGGGTGCATGAATAGCTAGCAAAGGACGCTTGCCACAGTTTTACCCGGATACATAAAATTTGAATGAAATCGTCAAAATGCAAAGGGCGGAGAGCAAATCTCCGCCCTTGGTTAACCGATTCGGTAGATTTTTTACTGCGGCGCAGCCGGCGCCTTGGCCTCGGATGACTCTTCGCCGGTGGCGAACTTCGTCTTGGCCATATTCCCCTTGATGATGCCGTCAAAACGTTCGAAGCCGTCGCCTACCTGCATGTCCGCCTCGCAAAGCGGCCAGCATGTGTAGCTCCGGCGCATCACGACTGCGCCAGTACCTTCGTAAACGGCAACGGCGCTTTCGGCCGTATGTTTCACCATGATGTCGAACTGGCCGATCGGCTCGCCCTTCTGGTCAAGGATGATGAGATTGGTCTGCCCGAAGCTCCGGCCGTGCACGAAGACTTTGTCGAGATGAAGCGAAACGTCAGCAATCGACGGATTGCCAACAATGACCGCACCGGGATTGGCCTGCACCGTGAGCATGCGGGAGCTGTCGATTTCAACATCGAGTGCTTGGTCCGCAAGGGCGTGACCGCTCAGGAACGGCACCACGGCCAATCCTGCCAGCAAAGCAAAATGCAACAAAATGTTTTTCATGGACCACCACACAAATGCGGGCAAGCGCCCGGAGAGTGCCGCACAGTCGCATGGCAATGGTGAATCTTCCGTTACGTGAGAAGACAACGATCCGCGCCCAACCGGCGGGCCATAACGCTTTCTCAGGGTTAACGTTCCTTTAGATCAATTTTGCGAGGATGCAGATTCTTTCAACTTTCTGACCCTGGGTGGGCCAATGCTGCATACTCTATCAATCTTTATCCTTCCGGCCTTGATGATTCTCGCTGCTGTCAGCGATTGCGCTTCGCTGCGCATTCCGAACTGGCTGACGGGCCTCACCGCCCTTGCTTTCTTTCCGATGGCCTGGGCTACTGGCATGCCGCTGGCGGAACTGGGCTGGCATGTTCTTGCGGGCCTCCTGCTTTTCTTTGCAGGCTATGCCCTGTTCGCGCTTCGCCTATTCGGCGGCGGCGATGCCAAGCTCATGGCGGCGGCAGGCCTATGGTTCGGCACCTCCGATTCCTTGAATTTCCTGATCATGACGGCAATTGCCGGTGGCCTTCTCGCCCTTGTTGTTGCGGCCTGGTCGGCGATTTCCTTGAGTTGGGACATGGGCGGTGGCGAAAGAACCCTTCCGCTGCGTCAGCGCCTCAAGCAATGGACTCCCAAGGTGCCTTACGGAATTGCTCTCGCTGTGGGCGCTATTCTCGCCTTCCCGGACACATGGTGGATGAATGTTGCATGACTTTGCATTCCATTAACCGAAATTTTGCCATTCGAGCCGAAAGATCAATCCCGGTTCAGTGCGCGCAAGCCGCGCCAGTGAGGACAAGACATGAGTAAGATGCGCATCGTGATGTTTGCCGTGGCCATCGGCTCGGCCGTGACAGCGGGCCTTCTGGCCAAAGGCGTGATCGGCAAGAAGCCGCAACCGCAGCAGGTTGCCGTGGCGCCCAAGATCGAGACGGTCGATGTGCTGGTCGCCGCCAAAGACATAGAAACGGGCGAAAAGCTCGCCTCCGGAACCGTCGTCTGGAAGTCCTGGCCCAAGAACGTAATCCAGGACTTGATGATCACCAAGGATGAGATGCCGGACGCCGAAGAAAAGCTCGCCGAGACACGCGCCCTTGTTCCCATGTTCGAAGGCGAGACCATCCTCGAAAAGAAGATCGTTAATCCCGGAGAAGGTGGCTTCATGAGTGCCGTGCTTCCCAAGGGCATGCGCGCAAGCTCGGTTGCCATTTCCAACAGGTCCGCGGCCGGCGGCTTCATTCTGCCCAATGACCGCGTCGACGTGATTCTCACCCGCAAGATCACCAATGCTGAAACCGGCAACACACTGGTGAAAAGCGAGACGGTGATCACCAATGTCCGCGTGCTCGCCATCAATCAGGTCTTCAAGCAGGCCAAGGAAGGCGAAGATGTGGCTATGAAGGAAACTGATACGGCAACCCTCGAAATGTCGCTTGACCAGGCCGAAATCATCGCTCGTGTAGAAACAGAGGGCGAGCTTTCCCTGGCGCTTCGTTCTCTCGCCGAGAACGACGGGAACGCTGTAAAAGATGGCCCAAGGCTTGCCGAAAAATACATGCCCCACGGCGCCAACAAGACGGTGAACGGCGACACTTTGTTTGTCCGCTACGGCATCGAAACCTATGCCACGAGCCGCTGAGGAAGCAGTCATGACCATGTTCCCCATCAATCCGCTTCTCAAAGGTAAGATCATGAAGTCCGGTCTCCTCGCTGCCTGCCTGCTCGCCGTTTCTGCAGTGGGCGTGATTGCCCCGAACATTCTCGCAAAGCCGGCATGGGCCGGCGACCTTGAACCTGCCGTCGAAGAGGCGGACAACAGCCGTTTCATCCGTCTGGGCGCCGGCAAGTCGGCGATCATCCGCTTGCCGGCAGAGGCACGCGACGTGGTTGTCGGCAACGACCATATTATTGATGCTGTCGTACGCTCCAGAAACACGGCCTATCTTTTCGCCCACCAGGGTGGCCAGACCAACATCTTCTTCTTTGACGCCAACGGCCGGCAGATCCTCAGTATAGATGTCGAGGTTGCTGTGGATACGATGGCGATGAAGAAGCTGCTTAGCCGCGCCCTGCCAGGCCACCACATCACCGTGGACTCGGTTGACAACACCATCGTTCTCGGCGGCACCGCGCGCAATGCGCTTGAAGTGAAGACAGCCATGGAATTGGCCAACAAGTATTATGGCGGCAGCGCGGCAAACAACACTGTCATCAACACCATTTTGGTCCAGGGTGAAGACCAGGTGATGCTGAAGGTCAAGGTGGTGGAGATCCAGCGTGACGTGCTGAAGCAGTTCGGCGTCGATTTCTCCGCCCTGTTGGACCTCGGCAAGATGGCATTCAATATCGCGAACATCCCCACCGGCTTAACCAACGGCGTGCTGGACCCCCTCAGCGGCGCCAAGGCCACATACGCTTCCGGCGGCACAAAGATTGAAGGCTTGATCCGTGCCATGGAAAGCGACGGCTTGGTGCGCACGCTGGCAGAACCGAATCTGACGGCGATCACAGGCGGAAGCGCCAGCTTCCAGGCCGGTGGCGAGTTTCCGTTCCGCAGCTGTCAGTCCGCTGACAACTGCGTCATAGAGTTCAAGAATTTCGGCGTCATCGTGAATTTCACGCCGACGGTGTTCAGCGAAGACCGCATCCTTCTCAATATCAAGACGGAAGTGAGCGACATATCCGGCGCAATGAACGGTATTCCCACTCTCGATACGCGCACCGCCACCACGGCGCTTGAGCTTCCCTCCGGTGGTTCCATGATGATCGCCGGTCTCATCAGGGAGTCCACGCGCCAAAATGTTGACGGCACGCCAGGCCTGAAGAAGCTGCCAATCCTTGGCCAGCTCTTCCGCAGCCAGGACTTCATTTCGAACGAGACAGAACTCGTGATCTTGGTGACGCCGATTCTCGTGCGTCCGACTTCGCCGTCAAAGCTGACCTCGCCGGACAAGAACTTCAATCCGGCCACGGACAAGCAGGCAATCTTCATGGGCCGTCTGAACAAGATCTATGGCGGCGGTGCCGATGAGCCGGATGGCACCTATCACGGCAGCGTTGGGTTTATTGTTGAGTAGGCAGGAAAGTGGGTACCATGTTCAAGCATTCCGGAAATTCCTTGGTCATCGCCATGTTGTGTCTCGCCTTGCCGCTGGCAGGCTGTGTCACCGATGAGATGTACAACTCCGACATCACCCCCTACGGCGGATCGAAAATGCACCCGATCAAGGTGTCGGGCGGCAAGGCCTATGTGGAAGATTGCGGCCAGTGGCCACACAATCTCGCTGATAGCGAAAGCAATGAATTGCACGAGAATCACGGCTGTGCCGTGCAGTCCAATATTGCAGCTATGGCCGCCTATCCATCCGACCTCGTCGGGAAAAAGCGCAAGCTGCCAAAGCCCCTGGGTGACATCGAGTACACCGCCATCTCGAAACTATACACGAATATCGCCCCGGTGGCCAATTCCACTACCCCCTAATCCAGACCAAAGCGCGCAAGCCAGGACCGAACCATGCATAACCTAGCAACCGAGCCAACACTTCAAGCGACAAGCGAAGCGCCTGTTGTTCTGGTCCCGCGGATTGAATTGCACGCCTTCTGCGACAATCAGCAGACCGGGCAGTTGCTGCAGGTAGCAGCCACTGACCGGCGCATGTCCAGGGCCCATGTCTCGATCCAGCTTGGCGGCATTCCGGCTGCCATCCAGTACTATCAGACCCAGCCCACCCCCAATGTTCTCGTCATCGAGACCCATTCCAACCGCGAACAGGTGATGGCCGAGCTCATGCGCCTCTCCGAGGTCTGCCAGGCCGACACCAAGGTCGTGGTACTGGGCCATGTCAATGACGTGCTGCTCTATCGCGAGCTGATCAAGGCCGGCGTCAGTGAATATCTCGTGGCGCCCGTCTCGCCAGTGAGTTTCATCGATTCGATCGCCAACCTCTACCATGACCCGAAGGCGGCACCTCTTGGGCGCATCGTTTCCTTTGTCGGCGCCAAGGGCGGCGTCGGTTCCTCGACCATCGCCCACAATATCGCCTGGATCACCTCCCAGAAGCGCAACATCGACACGATCATCACCGATCTCGATCTCGCCTTCGGCACAGCGGCTCTCAACTTCAACCAGGATTCCACCGGCGGCATTGTCGATGCCCTGGGCCAGCCAGACCGCGTCGACAGCATGCTGGTTGAGCGCCTGATGACCAAGCTCGGCGACAAGCTGAGCCTGCTCAACGGTCCCGGCACCGTGGAACGCGAGTTCAACATCGAAGCCCACGCCATTGAATCCATCCTCAATGTCGTGCGCTCCAGCGCGCCCCTGGTCGTGGTGGACGTGCCCAACATGTGGGCGCCCTGGATCAAGCAGACGCTGGTCAACTCCGACGACATCATCATCACCGCAACGCCGGAGCTGCCGAGCCTCAGGAACGCCAAGAACCTTGTGGATTTTCTGAAATCAGCGCGCGCCAATGACAGGCCGCCGAAGCTCATCCTCAATCAAGTCGGCGTGCCCAAGCGACCGGAAATTTCGCCAGCTGACTTTGCCAAGGCGCTGGGCGTTGATCCCATTGCCGTCGTTCCGCACGACCCTCAGTCCTTCGGGCTGGCGCAAGGCAACGGCCAGATGCTTTTTGAAGTGGCGCCCAAGGCCAAGGCCACGGAAGCTCTCACTGAGATCGCAGCCATTGTCGTGGGACAGCAGAAGGGCACCGCGGCAAAGCCCAAGAGCAAGAGCTTCCTGGCAAATCTGCCGATCTTTTCGAAGAAGAACAAATAACCCGAAACTTTGCGGCAGAGGCCGAGGGACTGAAAGATGTTTGGCAAGAGAAATGAAACAACACCGGGCGCTGGCGCCCCGCCGGCACTTCCCGCCTCGGCGGGCCAGCCTGCTGCTGCCCAGGCCACCTATGTGCCCGATATCAAGGTCCAGGGCGCCGGCCAAGTGAAGGCCGCCGCCCAGAAGGCGCCGGCAACGGCCGACCACAGCCGCCGCTCGGAAAACTACTACGACATCAAGAGCACGATCTTCAACGCCCTCATCGACGCCATCGACCTGACGCAACTCGCCCAGCTTGACCGTGATGCCGCCCGCGACGAGATCCGCGACATCGTCAACGAGATCATCGCCCTCAAGGACGTGGTGATGTCCATTGCCGAGCAGGAAGAACTGCTCGAGGATATTTGCAACGACGTGCTCGGCTTCGGCCCGCTCGAACCGCTGCTGGCGCGCGACGACATCGCCGACATCATGGTGAATGGCTCCACTACGGTCTTCATCGAAGTCGACGGCAAGATGCAGAAGACTGGCGTGCGCTTTCGCGACAATTCCCAGCTTCTCAACATCTGCCAGCGTATCGTGAGCCAGGTCGGCCGCCGCGTCGACGAGGCAAGCCCAATTTGCGACGCCCGCCTCGCCGACGGTTCACGCGTCAACGTCATCGCCCCGCCGCTCGCCATCGACGGCTGCGCCCTCACAATCCGTAAGTTCAAGAAGGACCGCCTCAAGCTCCCTGACCTCGTGCGCTTCAAGTCGATCACGCCGGAAGGCGCCACGATCCTCGAGATCATCGGCCGCGTGCGTTGTAACGTGCTGATCTCGGGCGGTACCGGCTCCGGCAAGACCACGCTTTTGAACTGCCTCACCGGCTACATTGACCACGACGAGCGCATCATCACCTGCGAGGACGCCGCCGAGCTCCAACTGCAGCAGCCCCATGTGGTGCGGCTCGAAACCAGACCGCCAAACCTCGAAGGCGAGGGCTCCATTTCCATGCGCGATCTGGTCAAGAACTGCCTGCGTATGCGTCCCGAACGCATCATCGTCGGCGAAGTCCGCGGACCGGAAGCCTTCGACCTCCTGCAGGCCATGAACACCGGCCACGACGGCTCCATGGGCACGCTCCACGCCAACAGCCCGCGCGAAGCCATCTCGCGCTTGGAATCGATGATCACCATGGGCGGCTTTGCGCTGCCCTCCAAGACCATCAAGGAGATGATCTGCGGCTCAATCGACGTCATCATCCAGGCCTCGCGCCTGCGCGACGGTTCGCGCAAGATCACTCATGTCACCGAAGTCGTCGGCATGGAAGGCGAGGTCATCATCACTCAGGATCTCTTCATCTATGAAATCCAGGGTGAAGACGCCAATGGCAAGATCATCGGCCGCCACCGCTCCACCGGCATCGCAAGGCCGCACTTCTGGGATCGCGCACGCTACTACAGCGAAGAGCGCCGCCTGGCTGATGCCCTCGAAAAGGCCGAGGCGCGCAATGACGGCAAGGCATAATTCTCAAGGATCGGTGAGGTCATGAACTTCGGCGCCGACATATCAGACTTCGCGCTCATCTTCATGGTGGCGGTTGCGGTCGGCGGGCTGGTGATCGCACTTTTCTTCCCGATGCTCGTAGGCTCCGCCGCCGAGCGTCGCATCGACCAGATATCAACGGGCAAGAAGGAAGTAAGATCCAACTCCTTCCGCAGCCGCTTCCAGGAAGACCAGAAGGATGCCCGCCGCCGTCAGATCGCCGATTCTCTAAAGGCGATCGAGGACGAAGAGCGGCAGCGCAAGAAGAAGATTACCCTGCGCACCCTGATCCAGCAGGCGGGGCTCGATATTTCGCCGCGCACCTTCTGGGTTTTTGCGTTGATCTGCGGCGCAGTGTTGTTCATCGTGCCGCTGTTTCTCGGCGCGCCGCTGCTGGTTGCCGTGGGTTCGGCTTTCGTCGGCTTTCTCGGCCTGCCGCGCTGGTTCCTCGGTTTCCTGCGCAAGCGCCGGCAGAATCAGTTTCTCAATGATTTTGCCGATGCCATCGACGTGATGGTGCGCGGCCTCAAGGCCGGTTTGCCCGTTTCCGAGGCCATGAAGATCATCGCCACTGAAACCGGCCCTCCGGTGGGCCCGGAATTCGTCGAGGTCGTCGACGGCCAGCGCGTCGGCATCTCGCTCGACCAGGGTATCGAAAGAATGGTCGAGCGCATTCCGCTCGCCGAAGTGAATTTCCTCGCCATCGTCATGGCCATCCAGTCAAAAACCGGCGGCAACCTGTCGGAAGCCCTTGGCAACCTCTCCAAGGTTCTGCGCGAGCGCAAGAAGATGAAGGCCAAGATCCGCTCGGTCAGCCAGGAAGCCAAGTCTTCCGCCGCGATCATCGGCTCGCTGCCCTTCGTCATCATGGGCGCCCTGCTGCTGCTCAACCCGAACTATCTCAATCCGCTGTTCGAGACGGACATCGGCAACATGCTGCTGATCGGCAGCGGCGTGTGGATGACCATGGGCATCCTTGTCATGCGCAAGATGATCAACTTCGAGATTTAAGGCAGGCACGGGTCGGACATGGGTGGCATCATCAATTCACTGCTCCAGATGGAGACCCTGATCACGCTGCTGATCGGGCTTGCCGCCTTTGGAACCGTCATCACCCTGACGGCGCCCTACTTCGAGGGCGACAGGCTCAAAGGCCGCATGAAGCTTGTGACCGAAGAAAAAGAACGCCTGCGTTCTGTCCAACGCATTCAGCTGGCAGGCACGGAAACAAGGCTTCGCGACAAGCCGCGGACAAGCATCTATACCCAGGTGGTCGAAGCCCTCAACCTCAAGAAGGTTTTCGAAGCCGAGACATCGCGCGAAAAGCTGCGCCAAGCGGGCTATAGGTCCGAGAAGAACCTTATCACCTTCCTGGCGATCCGGGCCATCGTTCCCGTGCTTCTGGGCATCATTGCCTTCGTCTATTCCTCGACCGTCTTTGCCGACAAGGTCTCGCCCTCCATGCGCGTTGCCGTCACGCTGATTGGCATGGTCTTCGGCTTCTACCTGCCGAACATCGGCCTCAAGAACATGATCATCAAGCGCCAGAAATCGATCAAGAAAGCCTGGTCAGATGCCCTTGACCTGCTGCTCATCTGCGTCGAATCGGGCATGGCGCTCGAGCCTTCTCTGGCCCGCGTGGCCAAGGAGATCGGCAGTCAGTCGGTACCGCTTGCCGAAGAACTCACCCTGACCATCGCCGAACTGTCCTACCTCCAGGACCGCCGCAGGGCACTCGACAACCTCGGCAAGCGCGTCGGCCTTGAAACCGTGCGTTCCGTTGTGACAAGTCTTATTCAGTCGGAACGTTATGGCACGCCCTTGGGGACCGCACTTCGCGTTCTCGCCCAGGAAAATCGCGATGCCCGCATGGCCGACGCCGAAAGGAAAGCCGCAGCCCTGCCACCCAAGCTGACCGTGCCGATGATCCTCTTCTTCCTGCCGGTGATTTTCGTCGTCATCCTCGGCCCGTCGATCATCCTCGTTATGGGCGTACGCTAGCGCATCGTACGAGCAAGTGGAGTGACTTGCGAAGTGAAAGATGTGCCAGGTTCAAAGTTCTACAGCAACTTATCGACGGTCAATTGAATTCAATTGACGGCCGGTTACTGTAGGCTTTCGGCCATTCCGTATGCGGGCGGGGAAAGTCACCGCCATCGATGAAAGGCCATGTCGCGTCTTGTGCCAATAGAAGGGCCAGACGGCGAAGTCCCACACGGCAAGCCAGGCGGCAACCGACATCAGCAGCCAGTAACAGGGCAGGCTGGCGATCACGCTCCAGCGCCTCCTCATTCCTTCCAGCGCCAGCCCCCGCGCCGCCATGATCATGGCGACGGCGTAGCCACCGATCAGAATCGTAACTGATGTGCCTGCGAGCAAATAGGCAGGAACCGTACTGGGAAGCTTCGCAATACTGTCCGGAGTAAGGTTCCAGATGCCGAAGGCCAGCAGGAAGGGGTGAAGCAGGGCCGAGCAGAAGACACCGAAGGTCAGGCATTGCGTCGTCCAGAAGCCGAAGGCGCCAAGCTCGCGGTAAAGGCGCAGCGGCTGGCGCATATGCACCAGCCAGCATTGCAGAAAACCCTTGAGCCAGCGCCGGCGCTGCTTCAGCCAGTTGCCCAGTTCCATGTTGGCCTCTTCCAGCGTGTTGCTGGACAAGACATCGCAGCGAAGGCCAAGGCGCGCCAGCCGCAGGCCAAGATCGGCATCCTCGGTGACATTGAAAGGATCCCATCCTCCGGAGGCTTCCAACGCCTCCCGCCGGAAATGATTGGACGTTCCCCCCAAGAGGATTGGCAGCCCCCGTTTTGCGAGGGCCGGCAGCATGATCCTGAACAGGGCGGCATATTCGGCAGCGAATTGCCGGGTAAGCCAGTTGTCACCCGGATTATAGAAGGAAAGAGTCGCCTGCAGGCAGGCAACCTCATTGGGCGCCACCGCGAAGGTCGCTGCCGCTTGGCGCAATTGCCGCAGATCGGGAATGTCCTCGGCGTCATAGATCGTGACCAGCGAGCCCCAGGCAAATTGCAGCGCATACGAAAGCGCCCGCGGCTTTGTCTGCGGGTTGCCTTGTGGAACAATGACAATGTCGAAATGCGGCGGCAAGGCAAACTCCGCCACCGCCTGATGCATACGCACATCGCCTTCCTCGAGGATGAGCTTGATGTCGAGCTTTTCTTTTGGATAGTCGATCGCAATGAGCGCCCTGATCAATTGGCCGAGGACCTCCGTCTCCTTGAAGAGCGGGACCAGCACGCTATAGGTCGGAAGCGCCTCATCTCTAAGACCGGGCGGATCATGTGCCGGCGGGCGCGGCAACGGCAGCAGGCAATAGATCCGGATCGCCACGATAAAGGCGAAGAACAGGGTGCCGGCAATCGCAGCGGCGAAGGACAGCGCGCCTGCGCCTTTCAACATGCCAAGCAACGCCGCTCCAGCCACAAGTCCAGCGATAACGAAAACCTGCGGGGCCGAAAATCTTACACTGGCTGACATCTCTGGCTGATGTCTTGCGAGGCCGAAGACCGCCATCTTCAGAAGAAGGCGGCCGTGATGGCGCTGCAACGCCGCCCGGTAATCGGCAGGCGAGATCCGCGCCACAACTTTGAGCCCCATTCGGCGTGCCTCACGCCAGGCCTCCTCAGAGACAACCGCATGGAGCACCAGCGGCGGGTTCCAGCTGATCGGAACGATCTTGTGCCCGAGAACCAACACGAGATCGTCGGACACGTGGCGGTGGAAGGCATCGTCAAGCCATGCCTCCGGCACATATGGCAAGACAGCAAAACCGGAATCGTCTAGCCTCGTGGCCCCAAGTGCCGCAGCTAAGGCCCTCGCCGGCCGTTCAGATGAGTAGTATGCCAAACGCCAAAGTCCCACTAACCGCCAGACTTCTGCTACCCCATTGGCCTGGTTATTGGCTGCAGGACGCGATTTCCGGACGTCGCACTCTTCAAGGTGCAACGCGACTTTGCGTCATTCTGCTTCTCATTGCAACAGCATGCACCCCCGCTTTGGCCGAGGATGCACCATCATCCTTCCCGCGTTTCCGTTTCAAGGACCAGGAAGCGGCCAGACCCCTCAGCCCCGAGATCGGCAAGCTCGTGCTCTTGACCGACAGGGACTTCGCGCCCTGGAGTTTTGTCGACGAGAAGGGCGTGGCCCAGGGCATATCGGTGGACCTCGCTGTTGCAGCATGCGGGGCAGCGAAGCTTCTCTGCACCGTGCTGCCGCTTGGCTTTGCTGACCTTGAGTCCGCTCTTTCCCGTGGCACGGGCGATGCCATCATTTCGGGGATGAGGCTCGATGAAACCATGCTCCGCGATTATCGCTTCACCAAGCCCTACTACCTGTCGCTCGGCCGCTTCGTGGCACGGGCGGGCGCATCGCTCGCCTCCAATGACGCGCGGGCATTGACGGGCAAGCGGCTGGGCTTTGCCGGCAATACTGCCCATGAGCTTTTCCTCAGGCGCTATTACGCAAAATCGCAGTTGCAGCCCTTTGATACGCTTGATGCGGCTTTTGAGGCGCTGAGAACGGGTGCGCTCGATGCCGTCTTCGGCGATTCCGTTGCCGTCTCCTATTGGCTTGCTGGAACCAATTCGCGCAAATGCTGCCAGGCGCTGGGCAAGTCCTTCGTCGACCGCGACAGCTTCTCGCGCGAACTCGTTTATCTCACGCGGCCGGGGCGCGAGAACTTGCGGGATATTTTCGATGCAGCCCTTGATGAGCTTGAGGACAAGGGCGAGACCGCAAGGATATTCACGTCCTATCTGCCGGGTCCAGTCTGGTAGCAGGCGCATCCGCGCCGCGCGCTTCTGCAAGTGAGGCAAAGCCGCGGGACGCCAGAAGCACGGGCAGGCCGCTGAGCACATCCTTCACCAGCACCGGGCCTCGATAGACCAGCGCCGAATAGACCTGCAGCAGCGAGGCCCCGGCAAGAATTTTCTCGAAGGCGCTTGCCGCATCTTCAATGCCTCCAACGCCAATGAGTGGAATCTTTCCTTTACTCGCCAGGAAGAAGCGCGCGAGCGCCTGTGTTGAGAGGGAACGCAGCGGCCGACCCGACAACCCGCCGGTTTCACTGCGGTGTGGAGAGCGAAGTGCAGGGCGCGATAGGGTTGTGTTGGAAATGATCACCGCATCGACCGCACCACCTGCGCAGCAGCGGGCGATGTCCTGCAGTTCATCATTGCCAAGGTCCGGCGCGATCTTAAGGAACATCGGAACAGGTTTGGAGAATGCAGCACGCGCTGCGTTGAGCCGCTCCAGCAGCTTCTGCAATTCATCCGTAGACTGAAGATTGCGCAAACCTGGCGTATTGGGCGATGAGATATTGATGGTGAAGTAGCCGGCAAGCTCCGCGAACGCCACAAGGCCCGACACATAGTCGGCCATGCGATCAGCGCTATCTTTGTTGGCGCCGATATTGACGCCGACAATGCCGCGGTGCGCCGCCCGCGCTTGCAGGCGGCGGCGCACCGCGCCATGGCCTTCATTGTTGAAGCCCATGCGGTTGATGACGGCTTGGTCTTCCGAAAGCCGGAACAGACGGGGCTTGGGGTTGCCGTCCTGGGGCCGCGGCGTCACCGTGCCCACCTCCACAAATCCGAAACCAAGACCCAGCATCTGGTCCGGCACTTCGGCGTTCTTGTCGAAACCCGCGGCAAGGCCAATCGGGTTCGGGAAATCAAGGCCAAAGAGTTTCTGCGAAAGCTGTGGATGCGGAGCGGGCGGTGCAGCTGAAGGCAGGCAGGAGAGCGCCTTGATGGTAAGGCGATGTGCCTGTTCGGCATCAAGGCTGTAGAGCAGGGGCCGCGACAGCGCAAAACCAAGGCGGGCAAGGCTCATCCGCGCCAGCCCTCCGGAAATTCGAAAACCCCGTCCTTGAGCACTAGCGGCTTGGCCCAGAGGGCGGCGCTGGGGTCAATGGTGCCGTAGACATGGGGGAACAGCCCCCCGCCGCGCGATGACTCCCATTTCAGGTTTTTAAGGGCATCGGCCTCGAAAGCCACCAGCAGCAGGTCATTTTGTCCAGAAAAATGCCGCCGCGCCGTTTCCGCCACCTGCGAATCATCGGAAAGATGGATGTAGCCGTCACCCAGGTCTATGGCGGCGCCCATGAAGACACCGGCCAGCCTTGCCTGCCTCCAGCCTTCCGCCGGAATGATCTTATAAACGAGCGCCATGAACGGGTTCCTGAATTCGGAATTAGCAGAAAGATTTTACTGGACAACGCCCCGAATTTGAGGTATTTTGTCCTAAACAAGGTGGAAAATCGCTATGAGGAAAGGTAATATGTTCAGCCATAAGCAAGTCTGGAACGCTATTGACGTGATTGCCGAGCGTTATGGCTTCTCGCCGTCAGGGCTGGCCAAAAAGGCGGGGCTTGACCCCACTTCATTCAACCCTTCAAAGCGCATCGGCCCCAATGGCAGGCCGCGCTGGCCCACCATGGAATCAATTTCCAGTGTGCTCCAGGCCTCCGGCGCTTCGGTTGATGAATACATGGAAATCCTCTCCGGCAAGAAGGGCGCGCCGCCCAAGCGCCGCGTCCTGCCGCTGATCGGTTTTGCCAAGGCCGGCAGAGGCGGCTTCTTCGATGATTCGGGTTTCCCCGTCGGCCAGGGCTGGGATGAGGTCGAGGTGCCGGGTGTCACCGACACCACGGCCTATGCCCTCGAGATCACCGGTGATTCCATGGTGCCCGTCTACCGCGAGGGCGACACCATCGTCATCTCACCGGGGGCAACCATCAGGAAGGGCGACCGCGTGGTGGTGCGTACGGGAGACGGCCAGGTCATGGCCAAGATCCTGCAGAAGCAGTCGGCCCGTTCGGTCGAGCTTGCCTCTTTCAATCCGGACCATCCGGTGAAGACGCTCGATGCCAAGAACGTGGACTGGATGGCGCGAATCATCTGGGCCAGCCAGTAAAATCCCACCTCTAGAAAATAATCCTTGACAGGGACTATCGTCCTGTTCTATATGTTGATCGTGCACAGGAGGGAAGCCTCCCCGCTGATTGACATCGTGAATGGCCTTGGGGATGAGGCCGAAATCATCCCCCGGCCTGGGGCTCTGACTCCCCAGTCCCGTCATTCCGGCCAAGGGCTGTCGCAATCCGAAAGGATTGCGGGAGAGGCCCGCGAGCCGGAACTCAGCTTTCTTCCAAACGGCAAACTGGATGCAAAGCTGGGTTCCGTGTCGCGCGCTGTATGATTGCTGGCGCAATCTCCAGCGCTTGCACGGAATGACGAATGATTGGGCCGATCCACCCGTGCTCGGAAGGCGCCGCCGCCGGCTCCGATGTTCTGGGCCGTTTTTTAGCGTCCCCCGTCACTCAGCATGTGATCCGCCAGGCTGTAGCAGTGGCTCGCCTGGTAGGCGTTCCGGCCCCGGTTCATGTGCGTCAGGTTGAACGCCCGGATGGCCCGCAACGCACGGCGCGATGCGAGGAATTTGCCGACTGAGGAGAAGCCGCGGACCTTGATGCCGAAAATGTCCTCGCCGCGGGGGAAGAAATAGCCGACGTCTTCCGGAGTCTTGACACAGCGCCCAAGGAAAGCGTCGTCCACTTGGCCCTGATC
>JAIBJH010000269.1 GCA_020029455.1 Hyphomicrobiales bacterium | reverse complement strand
ACAAGGAAGGTGCCAATGCTCTTCTCAAACTGGTTGAGGAGCCGCCACCTCGCTCATTGATTTTTATCGTCAATCATGAACCGGGCAGGGTGCTCCGCACCTTGCGTTCGCGGTGCTTGCAGCTGGCGCTCAAGCCGCTGACTGTGGCGCAGGTCGAGGACGTGCTCTCGCAATTACCTCTGGAGAATCCGCCCACCCATGAAATGGTGAAGGATGCGGCCGGGCTTTGCCGGGGAAGCCCGGGGCGGGCACTGGAACTCCTCGACAGCATAGGCGTGGATGCCTACCGGGCGATGCTTTCCGCAGGACAACTCGATGCACAGGCCCGGCACAGGATCAGCAGCCTCTTTACCAACCGCGCAACTTTGGATGCGGATTACCGTGTTTTCACAGATCTTGTGCTCGGCTGGGCTGGGGACAAGGCGGCATCAACACCGTCATCCGGCCAGGGCCTTGCGATGGCCCGGTTGAGCGGCGAAATCCTGCGGCGGCGGCGTGAGGTCGAAGGCTTCAACCTCGACCGGAGGACGGCCGTTCTGGAGGTTTTGGCCTCGCTCCAGGATGCCTTGAAGGCCGCCTGATTTCCGGGCAAGACGGCGCTCATGCCGCAGAATCTGCCATATTTGATCACCACCGCCATTCCTTACGCCAATGGCGCGCCCCACATTGGCCACGCCTATGAACGGATCGCCACCGATGTGATGGCCCGCTTTGCCCGGCTCGACGGGCGCGAGGTGTTCTTTGTCACCGGCATGGATGAGCATGGCCAGAAAATGCAGCAGACGGCGGCGCGCGATGGCCTGACGCCACAACAACTGGCCGACCGGACCGCGGCCCAATTCGAGGCCATGGGCGAACTGCTCAATGCGAAGGCGGATGACATCGTGCGGACCACGTCCGCGCGCCACAAGGCGGCCGTATCTGAAATCTGGAAGCGGATGGCGGAGAAGGGCGACATCTATCTCTCCAAATACTCCGGCTGGTATTCGGTTCGCGACGAGGCCTTCTACAACGAAGACGAAACTGAAGAGCGCGAGGGCAAGCGTTATTCCACGAAGACAGGCACGCCGGTCGATTGGGTGGAAGAGGCGAGTTACTTTTTCCGCCTTTCCGCTTACGCCAAGCCGCTGCTTGCACACTATGCCAGCCATCCGGATTTCATCGTGCCGGAGCAGTATCGCAACGAGATTGTCTCGTTTGTCGAACGCGGTCTGCTGGACCTTTCCATCAGCCGGACGACCTTCGACTGGGGCATTCCGGTGCCCGGCGAAAGCAAGCACGTCATGTATGTGTGGGTTGATGCGCTCACCAACTATATCACCGCCACCGGGTTTCCTGACCTCTCGCATCCCAGAGCGAAGTTCTGGCCGGCGAGCGCCCATGTTATTGGCAAGGACATCACCCGCTTCCACGCCATCTATTGGCCCGCCTTCCTGATGTCGGCGGGGCTACCTCTCCCGAAGCAGATCGTCGTTCATGGCTTCCTGTTCAACCGCGGGGAGAAGATGTCCAAATCCACGGGTAACATCGTGTCGCCCTCGGACCTTGTAGAGCGCTACGGAGTTGATCCGGTGCGCTACTTCTTCATGCGCGAAGTGCCTTACGGTCAGGACGGCAGTTACAGCCACGAGGCCATCATCAATCGCATGAATGCCGAGCTTGCAAATGATCTGGGCAATCTGGCGCAGCGGTCATTGTCGATGATCAACAAAAACTGCGGCGGCAAGGTGCCGGTCAAAGGTGCGCTGAGCGCGGCGGATGAGGAGATGCTCAATTCGGCACGAGCGCTTCTCGCTGAGGTGCGAACGCAGCATGCGGCCTATGCCATCAGCAAGGCCATGGATGCCATCTGGCGTGTTGTTGCAGACTGCAACCGGTATTTTGCGGGCCAGGAGCCATGGGCACTGAAGAAGAGCGATCCGCCAAGGATGGAAACTGTCCTCTGGGTGACGGCGGAAGTGCTGCGCATGGTTGGGCTTCTGATCCAGCCTTACGTGCCTGTGTCTGCCGGAAAACTTCTGGACCTTTTGGTGGTGCCAGCGGATCAGCGCAGCTTCGCGGCATTTGGAAGTGAACTGAAGTCAGGGGTCAGCTTGCCTGCTCCGGCGCCTGTATTTCCGCGCTTTGTGGAAGAGCCGGTTGCCGCATGAGGAATCTCTTCGTCGATAGCCACTGCCACCTGGACTATCCTGGATTGCTGGACCGCATTGATGAAGTGCTTGCCAACGCCGAAAGCGCTGGTGTTGGCCTGATGCTGTCGATTTCTTCCCGGGTAAGGCAATTCGAAGGGCTTCTCGCAATTGCAGAGGCGCATTCCAACATCTTCTGCACGGTTGGCACGCATCCACACCATGCTCATGAGGAACTCGATATCTCGGTGTCGGACCTGGTGAAGCTTGCGCGGCACCAGAAAGTCATTGGCATTGGCGAAGCAGGACTTGACTATCACTATGATTATTCGCCGCGCGATGCCCAGATGGAAGGCTTTCGCCGCCACATTGCGGCGGCACAGGAGACAGGCCTTCCCTTGGTGATTCATAGCCGCGAAGCCGAAACCGATACCGCCCGTGTGCTGGAAGACGAAATGAAACGGCGGCCATTCAAGGCCGTCTTGCATTGCTTCACATCGCAGCGCTGGCTTGCCGAAAAGGGCGTTGAACTCGGCCTATCCGTGTCCTTCTCCGGAATCCTGACCTACAAATCCGCAGAAGATTTACGCACTACTGCAAAGGCGTTGCCTCAGGATCGCATTCTGGTGGAGACAGATGCTCCTTACCTTGCACCTGTGCCTCACCGCGGCAAGAGCAATGAACCCGCCTTCGTCAGCCATACGCTGAAATGTCTGGCAGAAGTACGAGGCACGCCGGAAGCCGAAATGGCCGCTGTGACATCTGCCAATTTCTTCCGCTTGTTCGACAAGGCCACCATCCCAGATGGGTTTCGCGTGGCCGCATGACTCTGACTGTCACGGTTCTGGGCTGCGGATCATCGGGCGGTGTGCCGCGTGTAGGCAGCGACTGGGGAGCGTGTGATCCCACAAACCCGAAGAACCGCCGCCGCCGCTGTTCGATCCTTCTGTCGCGGAAGTCGGATCAGGGCACGACGAGCATTCTCATCGACACCTCACCCGACATGCGCCAGCAGGCTCTGGATGCCGGCATCTCGCGCCTCGATGGCGTGTGGTATACCCACGAGCATGCGGACCACACCCATGGCATCGATGAGGTGCGGGGGTTCTTCATCCGCCAGAGAGAACTCATTCCGATATGGGCCGACGTGCAGACGGCCGAAATGCTACGCACCCGCTTTGCCTACTGCTTTTCTTCGCTGCCCGGCAGTGGCTATCCCCCGATCCTGGACCTCCGGGTGATCGTCCCCACCCAAGAAATCACCAGCGACGGCGCGGGTGGCCAAATTGCGGGCGTCCCATTTCCGGTGAACCACGGCAACATCGATGCCCTCGGCTTCCGGGTGGGGAAGTTCGCCTATACGCCGGATATCAACGGCGTGCCGGAG
>JAIBJH010000268.1 GCA_020029455.1 Hyphomicrobiales bacterium | reverse complement strand
CTGCCTTGAGCGGCGGGATCATCTCCGTGCCGCCATTGGCAGAAAGACTCGAGACGAAAGCCTGCGCCATGCGGATATGTTCGCCATCGGCGGGCACCGCCCCCGGGAACAGCACGTCGTATGTGTCATCAAAGCGGATGACATTGAAGCGGTCCGCGGGCGTCAGCTTGCCGAGGCCGAGCAGCAGCGCTTCCTTGGCCTGCACCATGGAAGGTCCATCCATGGAGCCGGAATTATCGATGACGAAGATGGTTTCGCGGGGAAGCGCAGGGCCCTGCGGCGCAAGCGATGGCGGCACAACTGTCGCCAGCACATAATCCTTGGCGCCAACACGCTCGGCAAAGAGGCCAACCTGCGGGGCCTGGCCTTTCGCCTCCCACGTCAGCTCGAAGTCCTTGTCGGCGGGCACCGTGCCACCGGCCAGAGCAATCACTTGCTCTCTGTCGCCGGCCGGTGTCACGAAGACTCGATGGTGGTGGCTTACCACATTGGTCAACGCGAATCCTGCCTGGAGTTTCACCGTAATCGACACGGGGTTGACAGGCGCGTGCTTGGCGGGGTCCAGCACCGGCGGTTCGATTCGCTTGCGGTCCGGCACCGGATCATTGACGGCAAGGCCATAGCCCGAGCCATCGCTGGAGAAATCCACCGTCTGGATGACCGGCGCCGGATTGTAGCGCGGTGCCACGACCAGCGGCAGCCGCAGGCTATAGGTGCCGCCCGACTGCTGGATCGTCTCCTGGTATTCGATCTGCACCACGACATTGTCATGTGGCCCGATATTGGCGACCGAATTGGTGAAGATGTTGGGCCGCTCCTGTTCGAGGAGAGCCGCAGTCTGGCCGCGGGCCTTGGCTTCTTCATAGATGATCTTGGCTTCCTGCCGCTCCTTGATCTCGCCGACGATGACGCGGTTGCCCGAAACGATTTTCAACGTATCGACGGCAGCACCTTCCGGCAGCGGAAAGACATAGACGCCCTCCACCCAGCCATCAGACGGGTTGGAGAAGCGCTGGGTGAGGATGGTGCGGCCCGTGGGGCCGGATATGGTGACGGTGTAATCCGAGCCGAGACGCGGCGCTTCGAGATAGCTGCCGTCCTTGTTCTTGAGGAGAAGGCTCCCTGAAGTCATATCTCCGGGGCGGACGGCAAGGCCAGCGACTTGCGTGCTGGCGCGAAGATCGGGAATGCCGCCCGCAGCCAAGAAGGCGAGGGCCAAAAGCACCGCCACGATCTTATTAATGATAGAGTGGATCTGGTTTCTGTTGCTGCCAGGTAACTTATGGGCCAGCGCAATGGACGTCACGGCGTTCCTCCGGGTTATGCCCCCCGTGGTGCCGAGATAGGATGCATGGCCGCTGCGCCGCTATCGTGAAGATCATCTTTCTTCTGCCGGAAACCGCCTGGAATTCTTGCCCTGTGCGGAGCGATGTGGAAATGTGCGGTTTTGTACGGATTCTCATGAAGCCCACGGAAACACATGTCTGACGACGATCTGTCGCCGGAGGAAAACAAGGCGATCAGTGGCGTGATCCGCGAGGAGCTAGCGCGCCGCCGCATGACACGTGGCGCGCTGGCCGACCGGGCCAAGCTTTCACTTTCAACCCTTGAGAAGGCGCTGGCCGGGCAGCGCAGCTTCACGCTGGCAACCGTGGTGCGCCTGGAAGAAGCGCTGGGCCAGCCGCTCAGGAAGCCGCGCGCCAAGAGCAATGGCGTGCAGTCGGGTGTCGCGCCGGACGAACTGGGCTCCTATGCCAGAACCGCCGTTTCCTTCATCGAAGGCCCCTACATGACGATCAGGGCCTCCTTCAGCGATCCCACCGGCATCTACACCTACCAGACCGATATCCGCTGGGATGAGGATGTTTCGGCGCTCGCCTTCCAGGAGTCCGAACGCATCGACAACGAGTTCCGCCATTCCGGCGTTGTCTCAGTGCCGCACCAGTCGGGCTACATCTATCTGGTGACCAACCGCCACGGCCAATACCGCATGGCCATCCTCTCGCGCCCCACCATCACCGGGGAAATGTACGGGCTGCTATCGACTTTGCATTTGGGGAAGGGCACGCAATTGACGCCGGTGGCAACGCCCATCGTGCTGGTGCCGCTGCGCTCACTGGGCAAGGATGTTTCCTTCGGCCGCTTCGGTGCTTCATCGGAAGAACACAAACGCCTGTTCCCGTTCCTGCGCCGCGCCACAGAAGACCCGTTCCTGCTGATGGTGACGGCGAGATAACCACAAAATGAAATCACCCCTCCCTTGAGGGCGGGACTCTTCTCTTTTCACCCCTCCCTTGAGGGAGGGGCAGGGGTGAGTGCAAGCAGCGTACTCAGCTGCCGACCCCTTCCGTCACGCCTGCGGCGTGACACCTTCCCCTGAAGGGGAAGGAGATTTCAAATATCCTGGTTCTGCGGCAGGATGACGAGATCGCGGATCGTGACATTAGGTGGTCTTGTCAGCATGAAGAGCACGGCCTCGGCCACATCCTCCGAGCGCAGGCCATCGCGGGTTGCGACCTTTGCCGCTATCTCGGCCTCACCGCGATAGCCCCACAACTCATTGAGCACAGTGCCGGGCGCCACCGCGCCGACGCGGACGTTGTGCTTGGCGACCTGCCGCCTCAGGCTGTGCGCGAAAGCCTGCACCGCATGCTTCGATGCCGAATAGACCGCTTCCATGCGCAACACCTGGTGGCCCGCGATGGAACTGGTGACGATGATGTCGCCTGCTTTGCGTTTGATCATCTGCGGCAGCAATTCGCGGATCAGCCGGAAGACGCTGTTCACATTGACCGCCAGCATCTCGTCCCATTTGTCGGCATTGCCTTCCGCCACTTCGCCCGGAAGATAGAGCCCCGCATTGGCAAGGACGATGTCGACATGACCGAAGCGGGCGAGAGACTCTTCTACAATGCGCGTTACTTCGATAGGCTTGCTGAGGTCTGCCGGAAGAACCAGCGCTTCCGTGCCTTGCAGTTTGGCGGCAACCTCATTGAGGCGCTCTGCCGAACGACCCACCAGTGCAAGCTTGACCCCTTCCGCCGCCAGCGCTTGGGCGAGCGCGCGGCCAATGCCCGAACTGGCGCCGGTGATGAGCGCCACCTTGCCCGCAAGTTTCACCGCCATGTCAGGCCGCTTCTTTCGGCCGTTTCACCTGCGCGGCGGCGGCTTTCACGTTCTCGTTCAATCCCTCGCCGCCTTTGTCCAGATGCGCGAAGAAGTTGCGCCGCATGCGCGGTTCCCAAAACTTGTTGATGTGTTCGGCAATGCCTTCGGTCGCTTCCTTCTCGCCATAGGACTTGAAGAAATCGCCAATCTGGTTGGCCATGCGCACCATGTCGCGCGTTTCCATTTCAATCTCCGTCAAACATCATGACGCCATCCTTCGACAGCGCCGCCAATTGCAATCCTGCTTCCTTTGCGAGGCGATGGGCCAGCGCCGTGGGTGCCGACACCGTTGCCAAAGCGCCGATCCCGGCAAGCGCGCATTTCTGAACGAGCTCATAGGAACAGCGCGACGACA
>JAIBJH010000069.1 GCA_020029455.1 Hyphomicrobiales bacterium | reverse complement strand
TCTGTCGCTCTCATCGACTGCCATTGTCATTCAGCTCTTTTCGGAAGACAAACGCCTCGGCTCGCAGGCGGGCCGCATGAGCTTTGCCGTGCTCCTCATGCAGGACCTGTGCGTGGTGCCCATGTTGCTGCTCCTCGGCACACTCGCGCCAAATACCGAAGGCAATATCGCCATGAATGTTGGCGTGGCGCTCCTGCAAGCAGTGGCGACGGGCGCTTTCATCGTCATTGCCGGCCGCTTTGTCCTGACGCCGCTCCTGCGCCTCGTGGCCGCCGCCAATAGCCCCGATCTTTTCATGGCGACTGTGCTGTTCATTGCCATTGGCACCAGTGCCTTGGCGGCTGCCGCAGGACTATCGATGTCGCTTGGCGCATTCATCGCCGGCCTGACCCTTGCCGAAACCGAATTCCGCCGCGCCATTGAAGCCATCATTGAACCCTTCAAAGGTGTGCTTCTTGGAATCTTCTTCCTATTGGTCGGGTTGGGCCTCAGTCTGCAACTCCTTGTCGAGCAGCCACTCCGCATTCTCGCCCTCATGGCAATTCTCGTAGGCCTAAAGGCATTGATCGTGATGACCATTGCCTGGGTGATGAAGTTGCCCCGGGCACCTACATTGGAGTCAGCTCTCTTGCTGGGCCCGGGCGGAGAATTTGCTTTCGTGTTGTTCGGCGCTGCGACTGCTGCAGGTCTTTTCCGCAACAACGAGACAGCGCCGTTTTTGATTGCCGTCACGCTGAGCATGATGGCCCTGCCGCTTCTGGGGCGCCTTGCCAAGGTAACGCGCCGTAAACTGCCGGCGCCCAATGTGACTGCGGTCCAATACCTGCTGCCGCAGCAAGGCATTGAGGGGTCCAACATCATCATTGCCGGCTTCGGCAGGGTAGGCCGCATCGTCGCCGACATGCTGAAAGAACAGGAACTGCCTGTCGTCGGCATTGATCTTGATGTCGAAAATCTCGCGGCAGCCCGCAAGGCAGGCCACCGTGTATTTTATGGCGATGCCACAGATATTTCCTTCCTCATGCGCTGCGGCCTTGCCGAAGCCAAGGCCTTGGCCATCACCATGGACAACCCGTCCCGGGCCCATGAAATCCTCAAAGCTGCGCGCAGTAAAAGGCCTGACCTCAAGATCATCGCCCGCGCCCGTGACGAGCGCCATGCCATGAAGATGTATGAAGCGGGTGTCACCGAAGCCGTCCCTGAGACAACTGAAGCCAGTCTCCAGCTTGCAGAAGCGCTGTTGGTGGAGGCAGGCGTTCCCATGGGCCTTGCCATTGCCGCCGTTCATGAACGCCGCGACGGCTATCGCAAGCTCTTGGGCCGTCCCAATCGAAAAGAAGAAGTCGCCCGCCTGAGAAACCGTCTCAAGAAGCGCATGCAGACAAGCGTGGATTAGCGCGGAACAACTTTGAACAAATCTCCTCCCCTTCTACGGGGAGTAATCGCATTTGAATTGCCCTCGCCCGACGCGCAGCGTTGGGAGAGGGTGCCCGAAGGGCGGGAGAGGGCATCTTGTTTCAGCCGCTAAACCACGCCCAGCTTCTTCTGCAAATTCGTGCTGGACGTTGTGTACTGGAACACCAGCCGCTGGCCGGGATTGATATGGTGGAAGGCCTCTTGCGCCATGAGCGCTGCCTCATGGAATCCGGAAAGGATCAGCTTCACCTTGCCGGGATACGAGTTGATGTCACCGACCGCGAAGATGCCGGGCGTTGAAGTTTCGAATTTCTCCGTGTCGACCTTGACCAGATTCTCATGCAGGTTGAGGCCCCATTCGGCAACCGGGCCCAGCTTCATCGTCAGCCCGAAAAACGGCAGCATGGCGTTGGTGGTCACATCGAAAACACTGCCGTCACCACCCTTGACGGTAGCTGCTGAGAGCACACCATTCTCGCCTTTAAGGCCCGTCACCTGCCCGATCTTCAGCTGCATTTTTCCGGCCGCCACCAGCTCGCGCATCTTGTTGACGCTGTCGGGCGCCGCACGGAATTCGTCCCGGCGATGAAGCAATGTCAGGCTCTTTGCCAATGGTTGCAGATTGAGCGTCCAGTCAAGTGCCGAGTCGCCACCGCCGACAATCAGCACGTCGCGTCCACGGAACGTCTCCATTTTCTTGACCGAATAATACACCGATTTGGCTTCATAGGCCTCGATGCCGGGGATCGGCGGCTTCTTGGGCTGGAAGGACCCGCCACCTGCCGCCACAACCACAATCTTGGAGAGGAAACTCAACTCACCATCGGTCTTGACCAGAAAACGTCCGTCCGGCTGCTTCGCCAGTTCTGTCACCATCTGATTGTAGTGGAACTCTGCTTTGAAGGGCTTTGCCTGTTCGAGAAGGCGCTGCGTCAGTTCTGCGCCGGTAACGATCGGCAAGGCCGGAATGTCATAGATGGGTTTTTCGGGATAGAGCTCGGCGCATTGTCCGCCGGCCCGGTCGAGGATGTCGATTACATGGCAGCGGATGTCCAGCAGCCCCAGTTCAAAAACGGAGAAAATCCCGCAGGGGCCTGCTCCGATGATCACCGCATCAGTCTCAAAATGCTCAGCCATGACGTCTCTCAGAATTGCTTTTCGGGAACGCGCACACGAAGGCCATCCAGCGCGTCACTCACTTTGATCTGGCAGGAAAGCCTGCTTTCCGGCCGCACATCGAAGGCAAAGTCCAGCATATCCTCTTCCATCGGGTTGCGCGCGCCCACCTTGTCCATCCACTCGGCCTCGACATAAACGTGGCATGTGGCGCAGGCGCAGGCCCCGCCGCAATCGGCATCAATGCCCGGCACCTGGTTCTTGATGGCCGTCTCCATCACCGTCATGCCGGGAATGCCATTGGTCTCGATTTCCGTGCCATTGTGCTGAGTGAAGGTGATCTTGGCCATGTGTCGTCCTGCAGTGCGCAGGCTTCATAGGTGAAGGCAAATGCCAAGGCAACCTGGGCAAGCCAGGGAACACTCAAGTGAACGGCGCTATAGTTTTTGCGCTTCTAAGAGGAAGGCGGCCTTTGCGAGGTCGAAGTCGTTCAGGATGTGCTCCCGCTGACCTTCGGATGGAAAGACAGTCCTTTCCCATTCATCGGCAAGGAAGGCGAATTGCATGGCCCCGACGGCGCCCGAAGCGCCTTTCAGGGTGTGCATGACAAAGCGCCAATCGCTGGCCGTCGCCGCCGATGCAATCAGTTCGCGCGCTTGGGCAAGCTGCTTCCGGTAAAGGGCGATAATCTCTCCCTTGAGCGCATCATCACCAAAGGTGGAATGCACTAGGAAAGCCGCGTCAAGCGGCACAACATCTTCCACGGCCCTGTGGGCCGTGCCGCTCTTTGGACTCGAATATTCCACAATCAACACCCTGCTTGCAGACATTGACCTTCGCGAAAAATCTCTGCAACCTCATGAAAAAATGCGGTAAAGGTGGTATTTCGTGAATCGATTCAATTCGATCCACAATTTTAACCAAACTTTTACTTATTGTCGGGGGCAGGTTCTCCGGCGGTTCAAGTCACGGTCACCTTGAGTTACAGTTGGTGGTTAATGACTTGTCCTTGGTGGAGGCACCGGGAAGCGGCAGCGCGGCTCGGGCATTGGGTACAGGCGAAAAACAGGGGGAAACCCCAGAATGCGGGACGTAAATGGCGTTGAAACCGACAGATCGTAGTCGTCAGGAACAGCGGGCGGTGCTCCAGGCGGCGGGGGAAAATCAGGGTCCGGTGCGTTCCCGCCCAGCCAATGAAAATGATCCGGCATTGGCCATGATGCTGGCGCGGCTGCGCCGCAGCCCTTCCTACGGCGTTTTTTATGTTGTGGGCCTGGTTACGCTTTTCTGGGTATTCGGCTGGTTCCTCGTGCATTCCAGCGAAACTCTTTCGCCCACCGGCGCCGTGCCGACGCTGCCCGAGGTGATGCGCGCCGTTGCCCTGCTTGTCGTTCCCATCATTGTCTTTTGGGCCGCAGCCTATTTCCAGTGGCGCGCCCAGCAGTTGCGCCAGACATCGGAAGCTTTGCTGCAATCGGCGCTTCGCCTCGTCAGACCCCAGGACATTGCCTCTGAGAATCTTTCCTCCATCGCCAAGGCGGTGCGCCATGAGGTTGATCTGCTTGTGGGCGGCGTTGAACACGCCTACCAGCGGGCAACTGCCCTTGAGGATATCGTCCACAAGGAAATGTCTGCGGTGGAGCGTGCCTTCGGCGCCAACGAAGACCGCATCCGGGGTCTCGTCAGCGGCCTCGAAAGCCAGCGCATCGCACTCCAGCAGACAAGCCAGATCGTCGGCGGCGAAACAGCGCCACTTCTCAACCGGCTGGAAGCCAATACCCAGAACCTGGGGCAGGTCATCAACCTGGCGCTCGATACCTTCAACCGCCTCGAAGGCGGCTTGAAACATTCCTCGCAGGAACTGGCGCGCACCATCGAAGATGTTTCAGCAAGAGCTGCAATGGCAGGCAGCGAGATCGGCAGCCAGAGCCAGCACTTCGAACGCATGTCGACCATGCTGATGAGCGACTTCAGCTCATTCTCGAACCAGATGCAGAACTACGTGCAGACACTCAATGCTGCTGCCGGCTCATTGAGCGACGAATCCGGCCGCCTTGGCGCCGAAGTCAAGGGCATGGAGTCGAGCATTATCAATCTCCTTCGCCAAAGCGCTGAGAAGCTCACGGCCGCCAACCGCGAAGTGAGCGACACGATCCAGCGCTTCAGCGGCGCTTCGGCTACCGACATCCGGGCCGCGGCACAAGAGATGCAGCAGACTGTTTCCGGCATCGGCGATTCCATCACTTATCACCTCAAGGCCACCACCGGCGAAATCGCCAGCCTCATGGAGCGCTCTGGCGTCGAGACGGCCCACCGCATTGAGGAAAGCCGCAACCTTCTGGCCGGCGGCATGCAGGACCTCGCAGGCGACTTTGTAAACAAGATTTCCAAGGCGCAGGCCGATCTGTCCAGCTTTGTGGATCAAGCCGCGAGCCAGATGAACAGCAACTACAACGCCGCGGTGAACCGCCTCGCCGATCGCGTTGACCAGTCCGGCGCCCAGATGTTGGCGGGCCTCGACCAGTCGGGCAGCAATTTCCTTGAACAGCTCAATGCCTCAGGCGGGGATTTTGCCGGCCGCATCGAACAGGCCTCGGTGGCGCTCACCAGTCATCTCAACCAGAACTCCTCCGGTGTCGTCACCGCCATGTCGGATGCCATCAACGGCCTCTATGACAAGTTGAACAAGGTCTCCACCCAAGCGGCCCAGAATTTCAATCAGGTCACCACCGATTTCGATTCTGCGGCGCAGAACATCACCGGCAGGCTGGCCGAGACAAGCACGGCGGTTGCCACGCAAATGCGCTCGACCGGCTCGAACATCAACGATGTGCTGGTGTCCACAAGCGGCACCATTGCCGCTCACCTCAAGGAAACCTCCGACATCGTCACCCGCCAGATGCAGGACTCCGGCATTGCATTGGCCCAGAAGATCGAGTCCTCCAGCGGCGGCGTCACCGACCGCATGATCACCATTTCGGATCAGTTCATCGACAAGCTGAGCGAAGCGCAGGGAGGCATGGTGCAGCTCCTGGAGGGCTCCGCCACCACCATCGTTTCCGATCTGCAGGACACCACCAATCAGGTGTTCAAGCGTCTCGAGGGAAGCGCGGCCCATATCGGCGACCAGATGGAATCGATCGCGCTCCGCGTCACAGACAAAATCGATGTCACGGCCGGCAATGTCGCAGGCCGCGTGATCGAGGTTACGGACAAGCTCTCCGGCCAGCTGGATAAGTCGTCCGATCAGCTTGCCAAGCTGCTTGATTCAACTGAGACCCGCATGACCTCGCAATTCACCGCGACGGCCAAGCAACTGGGCGAGCGGCTGGACCTTGCAACCTCGCACCTTGATCGCGTGCAGAGCGCCTTTGCCGATGGCCTGAGCCAGACCACGGCCCAGATCACGGCGCGCTTCGAACAGGATACGGGCCTGCTTGTGAACCGCATCGACCGCGCCACAAGCGAACTCGACGCCGCCTCCTCAACCTCGCGCAAGTCCCTCGATGACGCGCACGTGAAATTCTCCGGCCACGTCCAGACGGCGAACGCCTATTTCGCCGACCAGATCAAGACAGCGGCAACCGAGCTCGACGAGAAGCTGGAAAGCGTTTCCATGCAGCTCACCGGCAAGCTGGAAGTCACCGGCACCCGGCTCTCCGAGCGCCTGGAGGATGTGACCCTGCTGGTTGACCGCTCCATGGACAAGTTCAACAACGAGATCGAGCGGATGCTGGAGAGCCGCCGCCAGACCCTCGATAACCTGGTCCACGACGCCAGCAAGCGCTCGCAGGAAGTGGATGCGGTCATGACCAGCTACATGCACATGATCGAGGAAAGCCTCACCGCCGCGGAAACCCGTTCGCGCGAGATCAGCCGCATCGTCGCCGAACAGACGCAGCTTTCGCTCGCCCGGCTTGAGGATGAACTCAAAAAGCTGGAAGGCAACTCCGCCAGCCAGGTTAACCAGGCGGCAAAAGTGCTGCGCGAGCAGCACGAGCGGGCTCTCTCCGCCATGAACGAAATGCTGTCGTCAACTGCCAGTGATTTCCAGCAGACTGCCCAGGACATGCGCGTCACCGCCCAGCAGGTGGTGCGCGACATCGACAGTGCCAGGAACGATCTGAAACGCGCCGTCGTCGATTTGCCTGAAGAGACGCGCAACAACGCCGATGCCATGCGGAAAGTTGTGGCCGACCAGATTGCCGCCTTGAGCGCCCTTTCCGATGTCGTGCGGCGCCAGTCCGGCATGGCCGATTTCTCCGGGCCGGGATATATCGCTCCACGAGGGTCCGGGCCGGGAAAATCTGAGGGCGCCCCGTTCTCCGCTCCCCTTTCGGGAACGGCCGGCGCCCAGAAGCAAAATGAGGAGCGGACGGCGACGATCGAAGGCACCATGGCCCAGATTGCCGCGAGCGTTGAAGCTCTCTCAGGCGAAAAGGCCTCGCGCCGCCAGCCTGAACAGCGCCCAGCTGAACCTCGCAAGCCCGCTGAATTGCCTCCCATGGCGGTCCGCGAAATCGCTACATTCAGCCAGAAGCTGAGCGATGCTGCCGGTGAAGTGGTGGAAGCCATCGAAGACGGCTTGCCCCGCGACCTGGAGAAGCGCTTCCTTGCGGGAGAAACGGAAGTTTTTCTGAAGCGGCTGGCCGAGCAGCACTCGAAGCGTTTCACCGCCACGCTCGCCAAGCGCTACAGCGCTGAAAGGTTGCTGCGCAGCCGCATCAACACCTATATCCGCATCTTCGAGAAACTACTCGACACACTGAACGACATACCCGGAGGCGCCGCCACCATCGACGATGTCATCGCCTCTGAGAACGGCCAGGTCTACCTCATGCTGGCGGAAGCCTCAGGCCGCGTACCACACGCGTGATGGACGTCGCGTTCCGGCAGGAGTCCTGGCCCATTGCCGGCACTTTCACCATTTCCCGCGGCAGCAAGACGCAAGCGGATGTCGTCGTCGTCACCTTGAAACGGAACGGTCACCAGGGCTGGGGGGAAGCCGTTCCATATCCGCGCTACGGTGAAACCGTCACGGACACAGTGGCGGCGCTGCAAGTACAGACAAGCGCCATCGCCAAACTCGCCTCACGCGATGAGATTGCCAAACTCGCTCTTCCCTTCGCCGCCCGCAATGCACTGGACTGCGCCCTGTGGGATCTGGAATGCAAGGAAAGCAACACGCCTGCCTGGGCCCGCGCCGGTCTTCCGCCGCCAAAGGCGGTGACAACCGCCTTCACCATCAGTCTCGATACGCCGGATGCCATGGCCAAGGCTGCGCAAGCCGCAGCACAAAGGCCGCTGCTCAAAGTGAAGCTCGGCCGCGACGGCGACCGTGAAAGGCTGCAAGCCGTGCGTGAGGCAGCGCCGCTCGCCCGCCTCATCATTGATGCCAATGAAGGATGGAACGCCGCCAATATTGAGGAGATGCTGTCTCTCTGCGCCACATACAATGTTGAACTTGTAGAGCAGCCGCTTCCCGCCTCCGATGATGAAGCACTGCGCAGCATAAAGCACCCCATTCTCGTCTGCGCCGATGAATCCGCTCACGGCATTGAAAGTCTCGCTGATCTCACCGGCAAATACGACGCCATCAACATCAAGCTCGACAAGACCGGCGGCCTCACACCCGCGCTCACCCTTGCAAAAGCAGCGCAGTCACAGGGCTTCAAGATCATGGTGGGTTGCATGCTGGCAACATCCCTTGCCATGGCGCCCGCATTCCTTCTGGCGCAGTTTGCCGACTATATTGATCTTGATGGGCCGCTGCTGCTCATCCGTGACCGCGAGCCGGCCATCACCTACGCAGGAAGCCTCATGCAGCCGCCGCCGCCCGTACTGTGGGGCTGAGCCGCACTAGATAAAACACCAGCGCGAACGCAACCACCGACATGAGCGCCATCACATAATAAGCCTCAGCGCCATAAAGCCCATAGAGGTGCCCCGAGGCATAGGCTGTCACCGACATGAAGACGCCGCCCGCCAGCGCCGAATAAATGCCCTGCGCCCTGTTCCTCATGGCATTGGGAACGAGAAGCCGGATGAAATGCATCGTCCCCAGATGCGTTGCCGCGAACGACAATGCGTGCAGCATCTGCGCCACGATCAAGAGCCCATAATTGGCGAATGTCGCCATCATCACCCAGCGCAATATGCCGCCCGCAATCCCCACCAGCATGAGCCCGCCCGGCCCTAATGATGTGACGAGGCCGCTGGAAAACGAAAACAGCAGCACTTCCGTCAAGACAGCCGCCACCCAGAGAACGCCGATCCAGAAAGACGAAATGCCCAGCGACTGCCAATGCACCGAGCTGAAACTATAGAGCATGCCATGGGAGGCCTGTGCCAATCCCGCCGCAATGAGCAGCAGCGCAAAACTTGAACCGAAGAACAGATCCCGCGCCCGCATATGCCTGGCCTCATCGGCTTCAAACTTGTGCGCCTCCGGTTCATCCGGCAATTGCAGCGTCGCAAGGAAGGCAAGCCCCTGCGCCGCCGCCAGCACCCAGGCGGTATCGAGCGGATCGAGCACTGTCAGAAGCGCTCCCGAACCCAAACTCCCAACCAGAAAACTCAGCGAGGCCCACAGCCTGAGGCGCCCATAATCGAGATTATGCGCCACCGCGCCATCGACGCCGAACCCTTCCGTCAGCGGAAAGACCGGCGCAAAGACGAAGGATGCAATCAGCGCCATGGTCATGATCGGACCGAAGCCGTTGCTGATGGCAAGCAGGCAATAGCTCGCCAGCGATAGTCCTCCGCAAAGCTGGATCACCAGCCTCCGGTTGCCGAAATGGTCGGCAATCCAGGCAAAAAGCGGCGCCCCCAAAATGCGCGTTGCCATGCCGCCCGCCACCACCGCGGCGATGGCCTCGACGGAAAGCCCCTTGGCCGAAAGCCACAAGGGAAGGAACGGCAATTGCACGCCGCTGCCGATCATCAGCAGGGCGTAAACGATGGAAATCTTGATGCCGAAGCGCCGGGCGGTCATATGCGCCGCGCTCTAAACTGTTCATTCACCACTTTCCACGACAATGCCCGCAGATGTGCCATGCGTCTTTGTGGTTGGCACGCGCGCTTCCCGGCAAGCCGAAGGCTTGCCGATAAGGATTCGCGCCAAGCGTAATGTGTGTGTGGAGTTGCGTTTATGTCGAGAGAAGTGGCTGCAGAGCCTGGCATGTCCTATGAGGCAGTGCTGGAGGCCGTGCAGGAATCCAGCCGGGGCCGCTGGTTTCTTAACGAATTCAAGTTGCGGAACGCTGGCGTAGACTCACGCCAGATTTTGGGAGCCATTGCCCGGCTCGAAAACCGCATGGAAAGCCTCTCGGGAGGAGGTGGCGAGGCCGCCGCCGATCTGGCCAAAGTCCGCCAGGCCATTGCCACAACACGCCAGGACATTTTGAAAGCTTCGGGCGCGCCCGGATTATCGGAAGAGAGCAAGCTCTTTGCCCATCTCGCCGAGCTCGCCCGCAAATCTATGGCCCAAGGTAGCGTAATGAGTGGCACAACGCCGGGCAGTGAGGCCCTGCCGGGCTCAATTGTGCAGGCCCTGCGTCTTGTCGATCAGATCGATGGCAGCCTGAATTCCGGCCAAAGCACCGGCAAGAAGCTGGAAACTCCGTATGCGGATAATTTCTTCCAGCGCGACAGGGATCTGCTCCAGTCTGCGGCTGCACAAGCCGTACAGGCCGCGCAGCCTGCCCAGCCCACTACGCCAAAACCGGCTCTCGTTCCGCCTCCCGCGCCAGCCCCTGCCATCGCCAAGCCATCGGTTGAAACACCATCACTTGGCGCAAAGCTGGTCATCAACCGCGGCAAGCCTGCGGAAACTGTAAAGGCACCAGCGAAGGCACCGGAAAAAGCCCCGGCAGCACCCACGCCAGCCGTTTCGACAGAGCAGAAGCCTGCCGCGCCTCAGGCAGATGCGAGCACACAAGGCCATCCGCGCATCGTCATCATCCGCCGCAAGCCGGAAGAAATGCCCGCGCCGGAAGACGATACGGCCCTCCCAACCGAAAACGCCGCCTGATCACACCCGTATCGCCAATGTGAGCCCTCTCCCATCGCTTCGCGACAGGCGAGGAAGGCAACTAGACACGCGCCTAGGTTGGTGGTTAAACATCTCCAGCAGGTGGGTGGGACCATGAAGCTACATTCGGCATTGCTTTTTGCGGCCGCAATCACAGTTGCTGGCTGCGCATCCAAATCATCGGATATTACGCCTGCCTATATCTCTCCGGTGGGATATCAGAATTACTCTTGCGAGCAGCTTCAACAGGAAGCCCAGGGCGTTTCGAAGCGCGCCACAATTGCGGCAGGCCAGCAAGACAAGGCTCGCAAGAACGACACCATCAAGACAACGGTTGGCGTTATCATCTTCTGGCCCACCATTCTTTTCAATGAAGGCGATGGCCAAAAGGCAAATGAGCTTGCAAATCTCAAGGGCCAGATGAACGCCATTCAGGAAGCGGCCATTCAAAAGAAATGCGGCTTCAC
>JAIBJH010000068.1 GCA_020029455.1 Hyphomicrobiales bacterium | reverse complement strand
CGCTCCGGCCCCAGATGGAACAGCTTATGCGTCGGCGCTTCTTCCATCAGCGTGCGTGTCACATCGCCTGATGTCACCGCGGCATCATAGGCGGCGCGGGCCACGCCGATCTCGTCCAGTTGCTTGACGATGCCGATTTCGCTGCGCGGTGAATTGCTGACCAATACCGCTACACCGCCATGGGCGCGATGTTGCGCAAGGCACGCTACTGTATTGGCGAAAGGCTCATAGCCATTATGGATGACGCCCCAAATGTCACAGAACCAGACGGGATAATCCGCCGAAAGCTTTTGCATGATGAATGGAGTTTAGGCGACGGCGCGGAGCGGCGGCAACTGTTCCGGCTGGTCGTCACGCCTGAGCCGCCGCGGGTTGGCAAAGGCCGGGCCCGCCGCATAGCGCACCGTGCGGGAAATCTCCTGCATCTGACGAGCCTCGGCCACCTGCGTGATGATGATCTGGACGCGCAGCGCCCGCGCCGCCTGCACGAAGCCGCCGAGCGCCGCCGAAGCCGAAATCCCTGAGCCGATGGAAGCGGCCGTAAGGCTCACATAGCGCATGTTGAGCTTGCTGAGCGCGCCGAGATCCGCGCCAGCAATCGAAGCACTGGCCAGCGCCAGCGACACACCCGCCCGCGCCAGAAGCGCCAGGCCTTCGACCGCCTGCTCCGAAAGACCTGCCAGCACCACATGGGAAATTTCGATGACAAGACCTGCAGAGACATCGCGGCGCTCCAGCATAAGGTCGAGGATGGCGCGCAGCGTGGCATTGTCGGAAAGGGTTTCAGCACCCACCGCGGTGATGACGCAGAGATTGGGGTCACGCTGGCGCAGTGTGGCAAGAAGGCCCAGCGTCTCGCGGATGACGAAATAGTCAACTTCCGCCCGCTCGCCCGTATGGCTGGCATGGAGAAGGAAGGTTTCGGGCGCAACCTCCTGGCCCTGATCGTTCAGCATACTGACGATCATGCGGTAATGCGCCGTCTGCATGGTGTAGAGATCGATGATGGGCTCAAGCGCCAGCGTCAGCTTATCGGTGGTCCTGGAGGGTGCTGGCGCAATACTGGGCGCCGCTGTCTGGAAGCCATAGTCGCTGCGCGGGCTGTAGCGTGGCGGATAGCTGAAGATTTCCTCTTGCTTTGGCAAGGGCTGGCCGAGCAGCGACTGGATCTGCTGGGCGATGGAGACGTGGGAGCGACGGATCTCTTCCAGCCCTTGCGTCAGTTGCGTTGCGGCAAGGCCGGTATCTGCCCTGAGCGCCGTGATCTGCTGGGAGAGGCCCTCCTGGCCGAATTGCCAGTCACGGGCATGCTGCTCGGCCGTATCGACGCGCCGCGCTATCGTCACGATGTCCTGCTCGATGTCCTCAATGGCACCGCTGCGGAAATAGGCTCGCGCTTGCGCCATGACGAGGCCAAGCCCCAAGATGACGATGGCGCTAGCCAGAAGCGTTGGCGAAAACGTGCCCGAGCCCACGCCATAGGCACCAATCCCCATGGCCGCACAGGCGCATAACGCCACCGCCACGAGCCACGGGCCGTCCTGTCCGAACCGCATTTTTTCTTTTGCCCCTCCGCGTGAGCTTTAAACGCCTTACGCGAATCACCAAGACCCCAGAGTAGTCGCTCTGGGGCCGTGTTGGAATCCTTGGGGGTGGGAAATCCGCAACTTGCGGTGACACAGGAGGTTATGGATAGGAAGGCTCTTGGCCGCTAGCTGCAGCACGCCTTGCCGGTGCTCTGGGCCCCGCAACACGATGTGGATTGTGCCGTCTTAACAGCGGCGGCTGCAACGGATATTTCTTTTTCAAGGCCCCGGTCACGCGGCTTGCAGGTCACCGGCCTCGGTGCGAGCGCGATCTCAACATGGTAGGACGTGGCGGCGATGCTGCCGATGGTGAAAATCTGCATGGGGCTTGCCGAGTCTCCGGCCTCGAAGATCAGCAGCGCTTCCGGATCGAGTGTGACGCGCCGCTCCACCTGCGCCAGGATTCCCAAAAACTTGCTCACTTTCATGTGCTCGCTGCCGTTATATTCCACGTCCCACAACTGGATGATGGTTTCGCTCCAGCTTTCAGGATTGGCCCCGCAATCAAGAGAGGACAATTGTGCAGCCTTGACCTCGGTCACATGGTAGCCTGCCGCGATGGATTTCCCACCATAGACAAAGATGAGAGGCAGAGTACGGTGCGTCTCAAGTTCGGCACGCAGCCGGGTGAGAGTATTGACCTCGGGCATGGGCACGGCGAGGGAATAGCTTGCGCTGGCATAGGCATTCATGATGGTGTAACCTCATTTCAATATTTAAATGAGTATTTGAATAATGAGAGAGAGTCAAGCCCTTTTGGCCTTCACGGCCTTGTCACAGGAAACCCGCATGCGGATCGTGCGAAAACTGGTGAAAGCGGGAGATGCCGGCCTTGCTTCGGGAACGCTGGCCGAGGCCATGAAGACATCTCCGGCCAACATCTCCTTCCATCTTGGGCAATTGGAATCGGCGGGTCTGGTCAAGTCGCGGCGCGAATCCCGCTCCATCATCTATGCGGCGAATTGTGAAGCATTGGGAGCGCTCATTCAGTTTTTGATGGAAGACTGCTGCAGCGGCGATGCGCGCGTGCTTGCCTGCTGCTAGGAACCGATACATGAAATACGGCTACATCGGACTCGGCAATCTGGGCGGGCACCTTGCTATGTGTCTTGTCCGCAATGGCTTTGACGTCGTTGTGAATGATCTCGACCGTGCATTGGCAGAACGGCACATCAAGGCCGGTGCCACATGGGCCGCTTCGCCTGCGGAACTGGCGGCGCGGGTGGACCATGTTTTCACCTGCCTGCCGTCGCCAACTGTCTCCGAAAAGGTACTGTCGCAAATCCTCACGACACTGAAACCCTGCGGCACATGGATCGAGAATTCCACCAATGGCCGCGACGAGATGCTGCGCCTTGCTGCCATGGCGGAAGCGAAGGGCGTCCGCGTGCTGGAAGCGCCCGTAACGGGTGGTGTTCACCTCGCGGCGCGCGGCGAGATCACGGTGCTAGTAGGCGGTGATGCGGTGCTCTTTGCCAAACATGAGAAGGCGCTTCAGGCCATCGGCAAGAAGATCTTCCATATGGGGCCTTTGGGTTCCGCTGCTGTCATCAAGGTCATCACAAACATGCTGGCCTTCATCCATTTGGTGGCGGATGCGGAGGCCCTCATGCTCGCCAAGCGCGGCGGGCTTGACCTTGGGCAGGCCTGGGCCGCCATTACGGCTTCCAGTGGCACGAGCTTCGTCCACGAAACGGAAGGCCAACTCATCCTCAATGGCAGCTATGACATCGCCTTCACCATGGACCTGGCGCTGAAGGACTTAGGGTTCGCCACGAATTTCGGAAAAGAATTTGGCGTGCCGCTGGAGCTCGCCGAACTCACCTTCGAGACCTTCAAAAAGGGCAAGACGGCCTATGGCGGCGCGGCGCAATCAACGCAAATCGCTAAACTCTTGGAAGATACCCTCGACACTAGCCTCCGCGCGCTCGGCTTCCCGGCGCGGCTGGAGTAATTCTTGAAAGTTACAATCGTGGGATCAGGCCCTGCTGGGCTTGCCGCAGCGGAAGTGCTGGCGGAGGGCGGCGCGAAGGTCACAATCATTGACCATCATGCCTCGCCGGCGCGCAAGTTCCTGTTGGCGGGGAGAGGTGGTCTCAACCTCACTCATTCGGAGCCCTTGGAGAAGCTGCTCACACGCTATGGCGCGGCGCGGCCCAGACTGGAGCCAATGATCCGCGCCTTCCCGCCCGAGGCATTGCGGGACTGGTGCCATAGCCTGGGCATTGAAACATTTGTCGGTTCCTCGGGCCGGGTGTTCCCGGCACCCATGAAGGCTTCGCCAGTTCTGCGCGCATGGCTGCGCAGGCTCGAAGGCCGGGGTGTTGAAATGCAACTGAACCAGAAATGGTGGGGCCTTGACGATATTCCCACCGTGCTGGCCCTTGGTGGTGCGAGCTGGCCGGAGCTTGGCTCAACCGGCGCATGGCGCGATGTGCTTCTGCCGGCAGGTGTTGAGGTTTTGCCGTTCCGGGCGTCGAACGTGCGCCAGCCGGTCAAGTGGAGTGCCGGATTTGCGGAAAAATTCGCAGGTCATCCGATCAAGAATGTTTCAGTCACTTGCAATGGTGTTGTGGTGCGGGGCGAACTCATGCTGGCCCATGATGGCATTGAAGGTGGTGCCATCTATGCACTCAGCGGGCCAATGCGGCAATCGCGCCAGATCGAAATCGACCTGAAGCCAGATCTTTCGAGCGCAGTCGTTGGAGCACGATTGGCGAGACCGCGCGGCAAGGAGAGCCGCAGCAATTTCTACCGCAAGACATTCAACCTGTCGCCTCCGGCCATCGCCCTAATGCGAGAAGCAAGCGGTGACAATCCGAAACGGGTCACGCTCCAGCTTGACGGTGAGGGCAATTTGCGCCGTGCCATTTCAACGGCGGGTGGTGTGGCCTGGCATGAGGTGGACGAAGACCTCTCCTTGCACAAGTTTCCGCGCACATTCGTTGCTGGCGAAATGCTGGATTGGGACGCACCGACGGGCGGCTATCTCATACAGGCAGCGATTGCCACCGGGCGCTGGGCGGGGCAAGGACTCCTGAAAGCATTGCGGGGCTAGCCGCTTATCCGCTATCCCCCGCGCCATGGCCGGGACTGACAAGACGCAAATGAGGGACTTTGGCCCGGCACCCGCTGTGGTGCTGGTCAATCCGCAGCTTGGCGAGAACATCGGCATGGCGGCGCGGGCTATGGCGAATTTCGGCCTGTTCGACCTGTGCCTGGTCGAGCCGCGCGAAGGCTGGGACCGCGAGAAGGCGGAGAAGGCGGCGTCCGGTGCACACGAAACCGTGGAGAAGGCGCAGGTTTTCGCGTCATTGCCGGAGTGCCTTCGTAACGTGAACTTCGTCTATGCTGCTACCGCCCGCCCGCGCGGCATGACAAAGGAAGTCATGACGCCGGAACAGGCAGGCCTCGACATGCGCGCCCGCATCAAGCGCGGCGAGAAAATTGCCATGCTCTTTGGGCGCGAGCGCTGGGGCCTTACAAATGATGAAGTCTCGCTCGCCGATGTGATCGTGACCGCGCCTGTCAATCCGGCCTATGCTTCGCTCAACATCGCGCAGGCCGTGCTGCTTCTGGGCTATGAATGGTTCAAGCATGAGGCGACAACATTGGGGCAAGCGACACCGGAACTTCCAGCACTGGAAGGACCGGGATTGCAAATGCCCGACACGCGGCCTGCGACGAAGGAAGAGCTCTACGGTTTCCTCGGACATCTGGAAGAAGAGTTGCATACGGCAGGCTTCTTCAAGACAGCGGAAAAGCGCCCCGGCATGATGATCAACATCCGCAACATCTTTTCGCGCACCGCGCTCACCGCGCAGGAGGTGAGCACGCTGCGCGGCATCATTTCTTCACTCACGCGCATGCACATTAGGCGTAAGGAAGGCAATGGCTGAGCGTCCGCGCATCCTCATTTTTGACTCGGGCATGGGTGGCCTCACAGTGGCGCGCGCACTCTCGCAGCAGATGCCGCAGGCGGATTTGATCTATGCAGCGGATAATGCGGCTTTCCCCTATGGTGCGTGGAATGAAAGCGAACTCATCACGCGCATTGTCATGGTGCTGGGCCGGCTGATCGAGACCGCGAAACCTGATGTGGCGGTGATTGCCTGCAACACTGCTTCCACCATTGCGCTTGCCGAATTGCGCGCCGCTTACAAGCTGCCTTTCGTGGGCACCGTGCCTGCCATCAAGCCCGCCGCGGCGCAAACCAAGACGGGTGTCATCGGCGTTCTCGCCACACCCGGCACGGTGAGCCGCGAATATACACACTCTCTGATCCACACCTTTGCCTTTCACTGCAAGGTGCTGCTGCATGGCGCGCCACGCCTTGCCGAGATGGCCGAGCGCAAGCTCAAGGGTCACGCCGTTGATCCGGATGAATTGCGCGAGGAGATCGCGCCCGTCTTCCGCAAGCGCGAGGGCAAGCAGACGGATGTGGTGGTGCTGGGCTGCACGCATTATCCGCTGCTGACAGAAGATATGAACAAGGTTGTGCCCTGGTCCGTGACATGGATTGACCCGGCACCCGCCATCGCAAGGCGCACAGCGGATGTGGTGGAGGAAACGCGCCTCAATGGTGCCACCGATGCACCGCCGAGCGGCACGGTCATCCTCACCTCGGCACGCGGCAGTGCGTCCGAGACTCTGACAGCATACGCCAGCATGGGATTTCCGCAGCATGTGGTGGTGGACTTGCCGGTTTGATTGCCACTCAAAAAATCCAGCGTCTCAACTTTTTTTCATCCAGCTCGGCTTGGCGCAGGGCGTTCCACGCCAACTGAGTTTCCGGCCGGACATGCGCGCGCTCATGGATAAGCAGCAGGCGCTTTTGTTCCGCCGCGCTGATTTCCTGCAGCAGGCGCTTTTCAACGGCGACGCGCCGCGCCAGAAGTTCGTTTTTCACGCGCAACATGTCTGTCGGCGACACGCCTTGCTGCGGATTGAAGATGAATCCCCGTTCAATTGTGTCTCTCCAGGCAAACAAGTCATCGGCGATCGCCTTCATGCCTTTCATCTTCACCAGTTTGCTGCGGTTCGTGCGGGCAAGGTCCAAGGCGGTTTCGATTCCACTCTTGCGCAGTCGCTCCAGCCGGGTTTTGCCCAGGCTTGAGATCGAAGCATGCGCGAGGGCATAGCGTTCAAGATAGCGTGCCCTTTGGGCCTCGGCGCGGTTGTCGCTGAGTTCCTTGAGCTTCTGCTTTTCGATCTGGGGCAGGGCCTTCAATTCCTGAATGGAACGTTCAGCAGCTGACTTTAGCTTGGTCAGGTCCGTTTCGGATGTTGCATCCTCCCATTGCTTCACCGCCTCTTCCCAGTCGCTCCTTGCCTTGGCGATGCTGAGGCGAATATTTGCGGCCTCGGCTGGTTCATGGCGGCCAAGGAAAAAGGCAAAAACGAGAGAGGCCATGGCCACCGCCGCGGCATAAGTCAGCTGCACCAAGGCAAGCCACCAGGCCGTCAGTACAAGACCTGTGGCTGCAAGCGACAGTAGTGCAGCGAGGCTTCGGCGTTTGAACTTCTTACGCCTCACCAAACGGGCAGCGGGCGAGGGGCCTTTCACGCCGGCCTTTGCGACAATGGTTTTGAGCTCCGGGGCTGGGCCAAGATCAGGAACGGCCTGCAGGGCGGCGATGTATTGGCCAACATCAACATGGCTGGTTCCCAGGATGGTGGGCGGCGTGTCCTGGAAGGCGAAAAAGCCCGGCAGGCCCTTTTCCATGCGGCACCAAGGGCAACTCGGCGCATCGCGAAAGTGGTGGTGGTGCCTATTCGCGTCGCACTGCTTGAGCAACGACTCAAAAGATGAAAGAGCCTTGATCCAATCCACGGCGCTTGGCCTGCCGGATGACACGCCTTCCCTGCCAAAGGCGCGTTCGAACATGTCCGCCAGGGGGTGCGGCAGGTCCTTCAACGTGGGACCGTGCGGTGGAGGCGCAAGTTTTCTGTTAGCCTGCTGAAGCGAATAGGCAAAGGCGAGGCTCTTGATGGCTTCATTCATTTCCAGCACATCGCCCCCACCCACGGGGCGCCCGGCAAAAGGGTGGCGGCCGAGAAACAAAATGTAGAAGATCAGGGCAGCAAGTCCGAAAGCATCATGATTTGCCGTGCGCAGGACGGAGCCCAGGTTCACGCCCTGCAGTTCTGGTGCGGTGTATTCGGGCACGCCAACGCGGCAAGGGAAAAGCTGGCCGCTTGAGCGCACCTGAAAGGAATCAGCGTCGATCAGAGAAACGGTTGCGTCTGGCGCCACCAGAAAACCGGAATGATTGAGATCACCCACCACGCATCCCGTGGCGTGAACTTTGGCAACGGCGTTTGCAGTGTTGAGCGCGATACGGAGCAGAAAGGGATAGGTTGCCTTGGGGAAATACTGGCGGCGCGTGGAGGGATTATAGGCCTCGTGAATTGGCCGTCGCCCGCCGAGAAGGCGCATGGTGAAACCGTAGAACGCTCCCTTATTGTCCCAAACGGTATCGATCGGAAAGGCAACTTCAGTTGCCGTCTTGTGCCATTTTTCAGCAACGATGGTTGTGATCTTGGCTTGGCGCGACTGCCTGATTTCCGGCCGGTAGATCTTGGCCGCGAGACCGGTTTGGTTCTCAACGGCATAAACCTTGCCTTCGCCACCATGGCCTAGCTCTCGGCCAAGCTTGATCGGCGCGCCGGTGGCCGTACGCATGGCAATCGTCACCCGACACCCACCCGTTTGGCAAGAATGAGCGTCTTGTCGTCATCGGTGCGCGCATTCACCGTGGTGCTGTCGAGGAAACTGCGCAAGTGGCCTGATAACAACCTATTGCGGCCGTTGCCGCGCGACTTCCGCAAAGGCGCAAGCATGGTCTCGAAGAATGGCTCAAAAGGTTTTTGCGTGTCAAATGCCAGCGCCAGACGCTCCAGCCCATCGGAGAAAATGGCGGTCTCAACAATTCTGCCGCTGATGCGGCTGACTGCAATGGCAGGCAAGACCTCGTCAGTTACGAAATGCGTGGTGTTGGCGAATTCGCCTTGCGATGGCCAGCTTGCGATGCGCCAAAGGCCGCCACGCTTGCGGTAAACAAATGCGCCATCGCCGACATGCGCCACAATAGTGCAGGTCTTGCCCACAACTGCGCAAACCAGAGTCGCCGCAAAGCTGCGCGGCTTCAGTTGGTGCAATGTTGCAGCATGCGCGATGCGGTCCCGCACTTCATCGAGCCAGCCCGTGATGTCTTCGTCGCTGATCTCCGCCAGCGGCTTTTGCGAAAGCGACTGCCGCAGGGCCCGGGAGACGGCACAGCAGGCAAGCCGCGCACCAATCCGCGCATGGCTGGCGCTACCCGCGCCGTCTGAAACCGCCTGTACCAGAATCGATTCCCCATCCTGGTGAAGTTCAAAAGCCGTGCCAAAGTCATCGCAGGGCGCGTTTCTGCGTTGGTGGGAAGTGCCTGTCGCCCGCGCACTCACCCACCGCCATTTGCCTGACCTCATTCAGCCACGGCCCATCCATCCGGTGCTTTCGGATTGGCCAGGGCTACCGCGTCGCTGACCTTTGACTTCGATACGGCCGAGAGCGATGCGGATAGCCATTGGAACAGGTCCTGAAACTGCAGACCCTTCAGCACTAGTGGTTCGCGCACGCAAATCTGCTTGAGCTTCTCCATGTTGGCACCCTCGACGCCAGCGGCAAAGAACATGAATGATTTGTTGGCTTCGCCCTCCTTCACGAGCTTTGCAGCGTTCACGGTGCTGTCTGACGGGCCGCCGTCCGTGATCAGGAAAACCCAAGGCCGGTAGAAGGATATGCCGTTCGAACGATAGGCTTCCTTTCTCAGCTTCAAAAGCTGCAGGCCCTGTTCAATGGCTGCACCCATGGGTGTGTCGCCTGCCACTTCAAGCTTCGGCGGCACGAAGTGCTGCATGCCGATGAAGTCACTCTGCACAGCGACCGGCCCGAAAGTGATAATGGCCACTTCAACCCTTTTTGACGCGAGAGAGTCCGCAAGAAGGGATTCGCGAAACGCCTCCAGGCCTGCATTGAGCTGTTTGATAGGTTCGCCGCGCATGGACACGGAATTGTCCAACAATAATAGAACGGGGCAACGGTTTTCCGGGTTTTCCGCGAAAACCGCATCTTCAAATGGCCGCTGTTCAAACGGATTGTCGTCCAAAGTCTCTGTTGAAAGGTCAGTCATGGTCAAGCCTCCTTGATGCGCTTGATTTGCGCTGTAACGCGATGAGCTTGCAACAAGGAGTCAATTTTGCGGCGTTGTGGCGGGTATGGAGAATGTGGCCGGCAATTGGTGCAAATGGATCACAGCGCATCAAGGACTTAGACGTATGTTGCTTGATTGCCACATCCGTCCGGAAAATGCATTGGACTACTTTGACGTAGAAGCCGCAATGGCGGAGCGCAAGCTCAAGGGCCATGCCGTCGATCCGGATGAATTGCGCGAGGAGATCGCGCCCGTCTTCCACAAGCGCGAGAGCAGACAGACTGATGTGGTGGTGCTTGGCTGCACGCATTATCCGCTGCTGACGCGGGGCAGTGCCTCGGAGACATTGGCGGCCTACGGCGCGTTGGGATTTCCGCAGCATGTGGTGGTGGACTTGCCGGTTTGACAGCCACCCCCCGATCGGCTATCAGCCGCCCATTCCACGGGGCCTTAGCGCCCCGTATTTGCTTGCCCGTGAACATCATTTGATGATTCTGTCGGCCGGGAGACCGGTGTCCAGGAGGGTGGGTTCCAACATTAACCTGTTGGAGCCGTAAAGTCGCAAAGCATTTGCGCCTTCGCGCCTCCACGCATTTTGAGAGTTTTATTCATGACGAAGCGTGCAAACGCCAAATACAAGATCGACCGCCGCATGGGCCAGAACATCTGGGGGCGCCCGAAGTCTCCGGTGAACAAGCGCGAATACGGCCCCGGCCAGCACGGCCAGCGCCGCAAGGGCAAGCTTTCCAACTTCGGCACGCAGCTCAGGGCCAAGCAGAAGCTCAAGGGCTACTATGGCAACATTTCCGAGCGGCAATTCCGCGGCCTCTATGAGGAAGCAGTACGCCTGACCGGCGACTCGTCCGAGAACCTCATCGGCCTCCTCGAGCGCCGCCTTGCCACGGTCGTCTATCGCGCCAAGTTTGTCTCGACAGTGTTCCAGGCCCGCCAGTTCGTGAGCCATGGCCATGTCAAGGTGAACGGCAAGCGCGTCACCATTCCTTCGATCCGCCTCAAGGTGGGCGATGTGGTGGAGCTTTCGGCCCGCGCCAAGGAACTGGCCAGCGTCATGGAAGCACAAGCCTCGCCCGAGCGCGACACGCCGGATTATGTGGAAGTGGCAGGCGGTTCGATCAAGCTGACCCGCATTCCGTCGCTGGGCGATGTGCCCTATCCGGTGCAGATGGAACCCAACCTGGTGGTGGAATACTACTCGCGCTAACTCACTTCAGCGAAACGAATTGCAAGGGCGG
>JAIBJH010000267.1 GCA_020029455.1 Hyphomicrobiales bacterium | reverse complement strand
CATACTTTCGGCTGCCATCATGACTGTTGTTCCGGCGAAGGTTGCCGGCTGCAAGGAGATCATTGCCTGCCTTCCGCCGAAAGCACATCCAGGAATGGTTGCTGGCTGCATTGTTGCTGGCGCGCATAGGGTGTTCAGGATTGGCGGCGCGCAGGCGATTGCCGCCATGGCCTTCGGCACGGAGAGCGTGCCGCAAGTGGACAAGATTTTCGGGCCAGGCAATGCTTTTGTGAATGAGGCAAAGCGGCAGGTGTTTGGCCGTGTCGGCATCGACCAACTTGCAGGCCCAAGCGAAATCTACACAGTGGCAGATGAGAGCGGAAACGCGGAGATGATTGCGGCCGATCTCCTTGCGCAGGCTGAACATGATTTCCGTACGCGCGTTGGCCTGATCACGACGAGTGAAGAGTTGGGCCGGAAAGTACTGGCCGAAATCGAACGGCAATTGCAGACATTACGCACGCGTGAGGTGGCGGGTGCGGCTTGGGCTGATCAAGGGGAGATTGCGATCTGTGATTCCGAGGAAAGCATGATTGCCTATTCAGATCATGTCGCGGCGGAACATTTGCAGGTTCATACGCGCGATCCACAGGCCACGGCCAAGAAGCTTTCAAGCTATGGCTCACTCTTCATTGGCGAGTTGGCGAGTGTTGTCTATTCCGATAAATGCTGTGGCACCAACCATACTCTGCCCACAATGGCAGGCGGGCGTTATACGGGTGGGCTATGGGTCGGCTCCTATTTGAAGGTTTGCACGCACCAGTGGATGGAGCCTAAAGGCGTGGCGCAGGTCGCGCCTCATGCTGTACGGCAAGCGGGCAATGAGGGGCAATGGGGCCATCAGGCGGCGGCGGAGTACCGGCTCAAGATGCTTGGGATCAATAGCAGGCTCTAACCTGCAGGCCACAGCGCTTTGCCGAGAAGCAGCAGTGCCATGAACGCCAGCAGCAGCAGCATCCAGCGGCGGAACTGTTCCTGATCTGCGGATTTGAAACTGCGAGAACCTACCCAGACACCAGCGAGGAGGGCAGGAAGGAACAGCGCAGCGCGCCACAGTGTATCCATGGAAAGGAGTCCCATGGGGGTTGCGTAACTCAATCCAATGACATCGGTGAAGAAGAAGAATGCGGCAATGGAGGCGCGACCCACCGCATTTCCAGCAGGCGAGGAAAAATAAAAGAGGATGACGGGCGGTCCTGCGATGCCAAAGGCACCATTGCAGAAGCCTGCCGAGCCGCCAGCGGCGATGGCGGCAGCCGTTCCCGGCACTGCGTTGAGCTTGAATCCCTTGAACATCAGTGCGACTGCGACCAGCACGAAAATGCTCAAGGCGATTTGCATATGTTCGGGAGACACATAGGTGAGAGCCATCAACCCGAGTGGCGTGGCAATGAGGCAGCCAATGATCAGTGGCAGCAGCGAGCGCCAGTGAATGTCCTTCCAGATGGAGGGCAGCATGTGAATCGTCGCCGCGATTTCCATCAGGAAGATGGCGGGGACGATGGACGAGACGGGATAGATGAGGGCAAGGCCGGTAATGGCGATAAGCGAAAAACCAAACCCCGAGTAACCGCGCACAATGGCGGCAAGGAAAATGATCGTCAGTGCCGATGCCGTTGCCAAAATGAATCGCTCCTGCCCGTTTCCCACAGTCAAGCCGGGGAAGCGGGCAGGAGCTAGCACCAGTTTAGTTTTGAACTGGTAGCAGTTAACTCAATGAACAGAGGCGAGGGCGTGACCCATGTCCGGCTCGATGAGGCCGATCATGGCGCCGGTTGCATCGGTGACGACGGCAAGCTTGCCGACGCCCGGGATTTTGACGGGCGGCCGCATGATTTCACCACCAGAGCGGGAAGTTTCCACTTCCGCCTGATCGATGTCGCCGACCGAAAGGTAGGTCATCCAGTGAGAGGGGATGCCCTCATAGTCAGGGGCGGTGAGTTCAAAGATGCCGCCGACGGGCCTTCCGTCCTTGCGGGCAATCCAGTAGCCGCCGCCATCGGGCAGGGTGGCTGGTTCAAATTCCCAGCCCAAAGTGCGGCCATAAAAGGCCAGAGCCGCCTCAGGCTCCCACGTGTTGAGCTCGTGCCACCAGTGTCTTTGCGGCATGGTCATCGGTATGTTCTCCCCTCGCTGATCTGAGAATTCCGGAAAGTGATTCACAATTGGCCGTCGAAAAGGAAGCTGACTGCGCCGTGGGGCGGCAAAGGGGCGGGATTTTGGCAAACCCCTTCGCAATTGTGGCAGGCTTGTGGTTGATTCCGCATTGCAGCAACAGCGGTCCATTCATTTCATTCGGGTTTTGAAATAATCCTGCAAAGCTGAGAAAATGCGGTGTTTTTTGCCTCCAAAAGGGGGTTGACGACCGCGCGGTCAAAGGCTAGAAGCGCGCCAACTTCCGGGACTGCAGGCCGTCGGGGCTAAGCGCTCACGAAACGCTGACACGGAAGGAAAGAAAGAGACATTCAAGGTCAAGCCCACCAAACCAGGCCGGTTTGCTGGGCCTCTGGTTTTGAGCGCGGAACGGGTCCGGACCGGACTGTTCACGCGTTCTTGTCGCGCATGCAATGCCGGTCCGATGAGATTTTGAAGGTAGAGATGCCGACAATCAACCAGTTGCTGCGGAAGCCCCGCACCAAGCCGACCTACCGCAACAAGGTGCCTGCGATGCAGTCCTGCCCGCAGAAGCGCGGCGTTTGCACGCGCGTTTACACCACGACGCCGAAGAAGCCGAACTCGGCTCTGCGCAAGGTTGCAAAGGTTCGTCTCACCAACGGCTTTGAAGTGGTGAGCTACATTCCGGGCGAGGGCCACAATCTGCAGGAACACTCCGTGGTGATGATCCGCGGCGGCCGTGTGAAGGATCTTCCCGGCGTCCGTTATCACATCATCCGCGGCATTCTCGACACGCAAGGCCTGCCGAAGCGCCGCCAGCGCCGTTCCAAATATGGCGCGAAGCGTCCGAAGTAAGAGAGGTTTCAGATGTCCCGCCGCCATCGCGCAGAAAAGCGCCTCATCAACCCCGATCCGAAGTTTGGTGACCTTGTTGTCTCCAAGTTCATGAATAACCTGATGTACGAGGGCAAGAAGTCCGTCGCAGAAGGCATCGTCTACGGCGCGCTCGAAACAATTCAGGGCAAGGCCAAGTCAGATCCCATTCAGACTTTCCACGCCGCGCTGGAAAATGTCGCTCCCGCAATTGAAGTCCGTTCACGCCGCGTCGGTGGCGCCACCTATCAGGTTCCTGTTGAAGTGCGCCCTGAGCGCCGCCAGGCTCTTGCCATCCGCTGGATTATCACGGCTGCCCGTGGCCGCAATGAAAAGACCATGGTGGAACGGCTTTCCGGCGAGCTGATGGATGCTGCGAACAACCGTGGCACGGCCGTCAAAAAGCGCGAAGACACCCATAAGATGGCTGAGGCGAACCGCGCCTTCAGCCATTACCGCTGGTAAGAGAAAATCATGGCCCGCCAATACGCCCTCGAGGACTATCGCAACTTCGGCATCATGGCCCACATTGATGCCGGCAAGACCAC
>JAIBJH010000266.1 GCA_020029455.1 Hyphomicrobiales bacterium | reverse complement strand
GGTTTCAGAGCCGTAACGCGTGAGTAGATCGAAGTTCTCGACCGGAATGAAGAGGCGGTCATTATTGGCATAGATGAGCAGCAGGCAGTCGTGCGGCGCGCCCTGCACATCAAGCGTCCTCAAACCTTCAAAGCGGCCAATGCCGTGATCAACATGCACCAGAAGATCGCCGGGCGTCAGCGTTGCCAGTTCGCTGATGACGTCGGCGGCTTTGCGTTGCTTCCTGGCGCGGCGGACCATGCGGTCGCCAAGAATGTCCTGCTCGGTGATGACGGAGATTTCATCTGTCTCGAAGCCCTCCTCAAGTGGAAGCACGATCACATTGACGAGCGAGGGTGCGCGAGTTGTCGCTTCGGCCCATGTCGCTGCATCGGCGATGGAACCCGCATGATGATCACGCAGGATGGTGGCAAGGCGTTCCGCAGAGCCAGCGGTCCAGGCGGTGAGCACCACGCGGCGGCCCTTGGCTTGTTGCGCTTCGATGTGCGCTTTCACCGCGTCATAGACATTGCCGCCCGCCTCGGCGCGCTCAGCGGCAAAGGTCTTGCCCTGCCGGCCGCCGAAGGAGATGGCTTTGCTCTCGGGCCGCTCAAAGGGTGAGCATTCAACCGCCGTGCGATCAGCGAGGAGTTGCTGCCATTGCTTTTCAGGAATGGAGAGCGCTTCCGGCGGCAGCGGCTTGTAAGGCGCGGCGCCGAATGTCTGCTTACCCAGTGCTTCCTTGCGGGCATCGAAATATTCGGCGATCTGCTCATGGCGCGCAGCCATGGATTCCGCTGCCATGTGGCCAAGGCTCACCACGGCATCGGGCAGATAGTCGAAGAGCGTTTCCAGATGATTGTGGAACAGCGGCAGCCAGTGTTCCATGCCCTGATAGCGGCGGGCGCTGGTTACAGACTCGTAGAGTGGGTCGGAAGTATCCATGCCGCCGAATGCCGCCGCGTAACCTTTGCGGAAATTGGCAATGGCTGATGGCGTGAGCAACACCTCATTGGCGGCGTTAAGGGAGAGTTCCTTCAACTGGTCGGTGGTGCGCTGAGTGGTTGCATCAAAGCTTCGGATGCTTTCCAACGCGTCGCCAAAGAAGTCGAGGCGGACGGGGCCACTTGCGCCGGGTGGATAGATGTCGATGAGGCCGCCACGCACGGCGAAGTCTCCGGGGTCTACAACGGTGCCGACTCTGGAATAGCCGTTGTCGACGAGGAAGGCTTGCAGGTCATCGCCCTTTATGCGATTGCCGGGAGCCAAGCGATAGCTTGAGCCCTGCACCATGCTGCGGGGTACGACACGCTGCAGCACAGCATTGACGGTGGTCAGCACCAGCCGCTTGGTCTTGGGCCGCGCTACAAACTCCGCAAGGGCAGAAAGCCGTTGCGCCACAATCTCTGCTGCGGGTGAGACTCGGTCGTAAGGTAGGCAGTCCCAAGCGGGAAAGCGCACCACCTTCAGATCGGGTGCATAGAAGGCAATCTGTTCTTCAATATTGGCTAGCTGCTGGTCGTCGACGCAGACATGAATGTAGCCGCGCTCGCCCGTTGCTTCCGTGAACAATGGCAATTGCTGGGCCAGCAGCCCCTGCGGCAGGCCCGACAGAATGTGGCGACCCGGCTGCACCAGCCGTTCCTTGAGATCGATCATGCCTTCACCTGCGGGCGGAAGGCGAGCAGCGCGCGCAGCATGGGGCTGTCCTGCTCAGGGGGCACGGGTTCCTGATGCGTTGCCCAGGCGAGCAACTGTTGGTCCGGAATATCCAAAAGTATCGCAAAGGCTTCTAATTCTGCGGCGTTCATGCGCGGCAATTCAGCCACGGCAAAGCCACCCACAAGGAGGTCCATCTCCTTGATGCCACGGCGCGAGGCGCGCCACGCCAGCTTCCGGCGTTGCGTGTCCAGAGTTTCAGTCATCTTGCACAAGGCTTTAGAGCGAGAGGCGCTTGCACCGCAACGGTATTGGCGACAAAAAGCTGGCATGCGGCCAACCCTACTCAACCCACTGTTTGCAGAGATCACCTCGCTCAAGGGCGTGGGCGAAAAGCAGGCAAAACTCTTCGCCAAGGCACTGGGGCGGGACCAGCAAAGTGTGCGCATCCTCGACCTTGTGCTGCGCCCGCCGAGCGGCATGGTGGACCGGCGGCATCGCTGCACCATTGCCGAGCTGCCGCAGCAGGGAATCGTCACGCTTGAAGTCACCGTGGGCAAGCACAAACCGCCGCCGCCCAACAAGCCGGGCATTCCCTATCGCGTGCTTGTGCACGATGACACGGGCACGATGACGCTGGTGTTCTTCAAGGTTTTTGGCGATCACATCAAGAGCGCACTGCCGGAAGGCGAGCGGCGTTTCATTTCCGGTGCCATCGACTGGTACAATGGCGAGCCGCAGATGGCGCATCCGGACTATATCGTGACGGCTGATGCCTTCGCGCAGTTGCCTGCCATCGAACCGGTCTACCCGTTGACGGCGGGGCTTGCGGGCAAGGCCTATGGCAAGGCGGCAACGCAGGCGCTGGCACGATTGCCGAAGCTGCCGGAGTGGCAAGACGCGGCGTGGCTGCAACGCAACAACTTTCTTTCTTTCGGCGAGGCGCTGCACTCGTGCCACACTGTAACGCCGCCGGATGTGCTGGAGGCCGGGCATCCGGCGCGCATGCGGCTCGCCTTTGATGAATTGCTGGCAAACCAGTTGGCGCTGTCACTTGTTCGCGCCCACATGAAGCGTGCCTCGGGCCGTGTGTTCAAGGGCGATGGGCATTTGCAAAACAAAATCGCCGCCGCCCTGCCCTATGCGCTGACAGGCGCGCAAGAAAGAGCACTTGCCGATGTATTGACGGACATGGGCAAGCCGCTGCGCATGATCCGGCTTCTGCAGGGCGATGTGGGTGCGGGAAAAACCATGGTGGGGTTTCTCGCCCTTGCCAATGCGGTTGAAGCGGGCGCGCAGGGTGCCTTCATGGTGCCCACCGAAATCCTGGCACGGCAGCATTTTGCTTCCCTTTCCTCCATCGCCGCACAGGCAGGCATCCGTCTTGGCCTGCTCACTGGCCGTGAAAAAGGAAAAGCGCGGGAAGAAACGCTGAAGGCGCTGAAGAGCGGTAGCATTGATGTGCTGATCGGCACCCATGCCTTGTTCCAGGAGGGTGTGGAGTTCAGGGATCTTGGCCTTGCGGTGATTGACGAGCAGCATCGTTTCGGCGTGCATCAAAGGCTGGCGCTGCAGCAGAAAGCAGAACAGAGCCCGGACCTTTTGGTGATGACGGCAACGCCCATCCCGCGCACGTTGGCGCTTACGGCCTATGGCGACATGGATGTCTCGCGTATCACGGAAAAACCGCCAGGGCGGAAACCCATAGAGACTCGCGTGATGCCGCTTGGCCGCATGGGTGAAGTGGTGACGGGATTGGGCCGCATCATCACGCATGGTGGCCGCGCCTATTGGGTATGCCCGCTTGTTGAGGAAAGTGAGGTTATCGATCTCGCGGCGGCGGAAGACCGGGTGAAACATCTGGCCGCAGCTTTTCCCGGCAAGGTGGGCTTGATCCATGGCCGCATGA
>JAIBJH010000067.1 GCA_020029455.1 Hyphomicrobiales bacterium | reverse complement strand
CAGTTAGGCTTTTGAACATGAATCACGCCGCCTTGACCAGTCTCATTTGCGGAATTGCTGCCGCCGCCACATGCATGGGGCTCGGCCCCGCCCAAGCAGCGAGCCTTGTGCCGCACCGCGCTTTCTACACGCTGGAAGCCGCAAGGCTCGATGACTCAGCCGGGATTGCCCAGATCAGCGGTAAGCTCGCCTATGAGATCAGGGGCTCGGACTGCGAAGGTTATTCGGTGAACTACCGGGTCGCAAACCGCTATGTGCAAGGTGAAGGTCAGGCGCAGGTTTCTGACGTCCAGCTCACGTCGTTTGAGAGCGGTGACGGCCTGGAGTTGGACTTGCAGCAGAAGCAATTCACCAACGCCAAGCTGGATGCCGAAAGCCGTATCAAGGTGAAGCGGCCTAAGGCAGGTGAGGTGGCGGCGGGCGAAATCACCGGCACCGAGCCCAAGTCATTTACCATTGAAGCCGGCGCAGTCTTCCCAACCGACTTCCAGAAGAAACTGGTTGAAGCAGCAGAGCGCGGCGAAACGCGCTTCAATACCCTGATCTACGAAGGCTCCGAGGGAGAAAAGTCACTGCGTGTGATCAGCTTCATCGGCGCCAAGAAGCCGGTTTCGGCGCTCGCAGATTCAACGCCGGATAAGGATCTTGCCAGCCTTTCGGCGGCTGCGTTCTGGCCCGTGACCATCAGCTATTATCCGGTGGATGACAACGGCGCTGATGAGCCGACCTATCAGGCAACCTTCAACATGCTGGACAACGGCATTTCGACGGACCTAGTGATGGACTACGGCCGTTATGCCCTCAAGGGAACGCTCAATAAGCTCGAAATCCTGAAGCAGGATTCCTGCAATTGAGACCTTAAATTCTGCTATGCTTTTCCTATGTTAGTGCGTGGGTGGCAGTATACGCCGCCGCGAGACATAGTGATGAGCAATCTGCCCAAGACATCTGCCGAGCAGCCGCCGGCTTCAACTGAAGCCGACATCTCGGCATTCATCGACAAGGTGAAATCCATGCCTCCCCGCGGAGGGCAGGGTAGGCTGATTTTTGCCATGGATGCCACCATGAGCCGCCAGCCCACCTGGGACCGGGCGCTTTCTATCCAGGGCGAGATGTTTATGGAAGCGAAGAAGGCGGGAGGTCTCGCCGTCCAGCTTGTTTATTTCCGGGGCTTCAATGAATGCCGCGCCTCACGCTGGGTGAATGACCCGCAGGCGCTCGCGGGGTTGATGACCAGGATTGATTGCCGTGGCGGGAACACCCAGCTCCGCCGCCTCTTGGCGCATGTGAAGAAAGAAGCGGCTACAGAGAAGGTGAGCGCTGTTGTCTTTGTCGGCGATGCCTTTGAGGAGCAGATCGATGCGGTCTGCGAAACTGCCGGAGAAATCGGCCTTCTCGGCCTTCCGATTTTCATGTTCCAGGAGGGAAATGATCCCATCGCCGAAAGAGCCTTCCGGGAAATTGCCAAGCTGACCCGCGGCGCTTTCTACCGGCTCGACAGCTCTGCGCCATCGGTGCTTGCGGAACTCTTGTCTGCCGTTGCTGCCTATGCCTCGGGCGGTAGGGCGGCACTTGAACAAAAGCAATCTCCGGCGGCGCGTGCCTTGCTGCAGCAATTGAAGTAATCAGGCATCCATGAACTTCATCATTGCACTGGTGATTGTCTTTGGCGGCCTGTGGCTCATCCGCAAGCTGGCGAAAACCCCGCCGGGCCAGGCGCGGGCGCTCATCCAGCAGCTCGCCGGAGGGGCAATCATCGCCTTTTCCGGTCTCCTCGCCCTGCGCGGGCAGATGAATCTCGCAGCAGGCGTCTTTGTATTTGGGCTGGGACTTCTTGGAAAGGGAGCTGTATTTCCAGATGGCTTCCCCTGGGCACAAAAGTCTACCGGACAGAAGAGCAGGGTAACTGCCTCGCAGCTTTCCATGGAGCTTGACCACGACACGGGCACAATGGACGGGAAGGTGCTTGCAGGGCCATTGAAAGGAAAGAAACTCTCTCAGCTGCAACCAGCGGAACTGCAGCAATTCCATGCCCAATGTCGCACCGCCAATGACCAGAGCCTGCCACTCCTCGAAGCCTGGCTTGACCGCACTCAGAGTGAATGGCGTTCAAGTTGGGGTGGAAATCAAAGGGCCACAGCGACTGCCAGCAGTATGAGCAGGGAGGAGGCCTACGCCGTGCTGGGCCTGCGTCCCGGCGCTTCGCCCGAAGACGTGAAATCGGCGCACAAACGATTGATGAAGGAATTCCATCCGGACCGAGGCGGCTCGGACTATCTCGCCGCAAAAATTAATCTGGCAAAGGACGTGTTGCTGGCCGCGTGAGGCAACTTCAGGCTTGCGGCAGGATGACGGCGCAGGTCTTGCCGATCTTGGAAACCTTGGCGCATGATTGCCTGGCGGTTTTCGCCGTCAGACCGCCGATCACCACACGGTATTCAATAGTGTCGCCCTTCTTGACCGCGATCGTGTAGGCTTTCTTGCCCTTGAGTTCTTTCGCTGCAGTTGCCTTCACCTTGCTGATTGCCGCCACCGCTGCATCCTTGTCGTCGAAAGCGCTAATCTGCACACTATAGGCCTTGCCGAGATTGAGCGCCTTGAGCGGGTCGCCTTCCATTGCTTCAACGGCCGGACTTGTAACCAGCGGCCCCTCGATTGGCTTCTTCTGGTTTAGTTCCGCTGCAATCACTTTGGGTGTATCAGACTCATTAGCTGCCGCCTCGGCAACTGCAGCGAGCTTGCCGGTATCTTTCACTTCGTCGTCGTCTTGGTCATTGGCAATCGCCGATGCCACCACCGTGGACTCATCTGGAGTTGGCGCCGTTTCGTTTTGGGCGACCGGATTGACAGCACCCTTGGAAGAACCGGCAGCGGCTGCGATGGTGCTGCCGGACTTGGCCTTGCTAAATGCTTTCTGCAGCATGGCAATCATGTAGGCATTGCGGCGGCCGGTGGACTTGGAACCCATGACGACGCCGACAACCCGCCTGCCATCCCGCATCGTTGAGGTGACGAGATTAAATCCTGATGCAGCGATGTATCCTGTCTTGATGCCGTCAGTGCCCTTGAAATTGCCGAGGAGTCTGTTGTGGGTGCGGATGACAGTGCCGCGGAACCTGAAGGAGGTCAGCCGGAAATAGGGATAGTACTGCGGATAGTCGCGCATCAGGCGAAGGCCCAGTGTCGCCATATCCTTTGCCGTCGTGACTTGGCCTGGATTGGGAAGCCCTGAAGCGTTCTTGAAAGTGGTGCGGCTCATGCCAATACTGCGGGCAACCTGCGTCATGCGTGCTGCAAAGATTGCTTCGCTGCCACGCCCTAGATTCTCGGCCACCGTGGCCGCAACGTCATTGGCAGACTTGACCACCAGAGCTTTGATCGCATCTTCCACGGTAATCGTCGAGCCAGGTTTGAGACCAAGTTTGGAAGGCGCCATGGACGCAGCACGAGGCGATACGCGCAGCGGCGTTGAGAGCTTGATATTGCCCGCCTTGAGGTCCTGGAAGACCACATAGAGCGTCATCATCTTGGTGAGCGAAGCAGGATAGCGCGTACCATTGACATCATTGCTATAGAGAATGGCGCCGGTGCGCGCATCAACCGCGATGGCTGCAAAACGCGGCGCAGCCTCGGCCGGAACGATGAGCCCGAGACCTAGGGTCAAGACCAAAAGGACGCGCAAGAACCTTTGAATCACACCGTTCCTCATGCCGTTCAATTGTCTGGCCGCGGTCGCCGCACTGGCTCGCGATAGTGCCATCCTTGCCAAACATTAACATTTTACTGATCGCGCGTTACCTCTTGGTAAAGGCACGATTCCCGCTGGGTTGGCTTTACCGCTCGGCCCTCTATGTTGCAATGCAAAATTAATCTTGACATTTATGTTGCACTGCACATATAAGGGAGCATCAGATCAGGAGAGTCCCCATGAAGAACTTTGAAGACGTTCAGAATTTCGGCAAGGAAGGCTTTGAAGCCTGGGTTGCTTCGGCCACCGCCATGACCAAGGGTGTACAGGCTGTTGCCCAGGAAGTTGCTGAATTTTCTCGCAAATCGCTTGAACTTTCCACCCAGACCTTTGAGAAGGCTGCCACCGCCCGTTCAGTAGAGCGCGTCGTGGAAGTCCAGCAGGGCTATGCCAAGGAGGCCTATGAGGCTGCTCTGGCCCAGGCCAACAAGCTCGGCGAGCTTTATGTTGCAACCGCGAAGGACACCTTCAAGCCCTTCGAGGCCAGCTTTGCTGCCTTCGGCATCAAGGCGAAGCAGTAATCGTTATTGAATTCCTCCCAGACTTGGGCCCGGCGGGAAACTGCCGGGCTTTTTCTATGCGAGGGTGATTTCCACAGGCACGTGGTCGGAAGGCTTTTCATTTCCGCGCTGATCCCGGTGAATCCGCGCGCTTTGCAGGAAGTCTGCCGCCTGCGGTGAAAGCAGCAGATGGTCGATCCGGATGCCGTTGTTTTTGGGCCAAGCGCCCGCTTGATAGTCCCAAAAACTATAGTGACCCGGCGCGCCCGGATGCAGACTGCGGAAAGCATCGGTGAGGCCGATGTACTGTAGCCGGTCAAAGGCAGCCCGCGTCTCCGGTAGGAAGAGAGCATCTTTCTCCCAGGCCTTCGGGTTCTTCGCATCGATCGCCGATGGAATGACATTGAAATCGCCCGCAAGCACCATCGGCTCTTCGTTCTGCATTTCCTTGAGAGCCCAAACCCGCAAACGCTCCATCCATCCAAGTTTGTAGTCAAACTTGGGACCGGGGGCAGGGTTGCCGTTGGGAAGATAGAGACATGCCACCCGCACCGCCTTTTTGCCGTCTGGAATGGTTGCGGCAAGAAAGCGTGCATGGTCGTCATTTGCATCGCCGTCCAAGCCTCTGACCACATTCTCAATTGAAAAGCGCGAGAGAATGGCAACGCCATTGTAGGTCTTTTGGCCATGGACGGCGCAGTTGTATCCCAGTTCCTCGAAAACCGGGGCAGGAAAGGCCTGATCCTCGCACTTGATTTCCTGCAGGCACAGGACATCCGGCTTTTCAGCCTTCACCCATTGGCTCACCTGTTCCAGATGGGCTTTGATTGAATTCACATTCCACGTCGCAATGCGCATCACCACAGAATGGCGGCGCGCGCTTGCTCTTTCAACCGCAATCTAGCTGTAAGCTTTTAGCAGCCCTCACGCAGGTCTCTCGGCAAGGGCAGATCGGCCAGTTCCTGGAGCGTCATACGGGCGATTTCCGGGTGATCGAGCGGCTCGCGATTGCACCCTTGGCCTGTGGCGGTTTCATCCGAACGGCTTCCGATGAGTTTGAATATTTTCCATTTGGTTATCATGGCGGGCACTCCCTTCCACCAAGCATCTGCATCTCCGCCTCTACAATTGGTATGGAGTTTTGAAATTGGCGACTGTAGAAAAACTGAATGGAGCATTTGAACCAGGTTCATCTCAATGGCTTGCGCGCTGTTGAAGTGGCCGGGCGTCTTGGCACACTGGCGCAGGCGGCAGAGGAGCTCGGTGTTTCCGTTGGTGCGGTGAGTCAGCAAATCCTCAAGACGGAACAGCAACTGGGCCGTCCGGTTTTTGCCCGCACACCGAAGGGCCTTGTTCCCACGCAATTTGGGGCGGAACTTCTCGCATATCTTTCGCGGGGTTTCCGTGAGCTTTCCCGCGGCATCGCACTTACCCAGGCGCCGAACCAGGTGCTTCTGACACTTTCAGTCGCTCCCGTCTTTGCCGCCAAATGGCTTGTGCCGCGGCTGCACCGGTTTCAGGCCGCGCAGCCGGGCCTGCAGGTGCGCATTGATGCGGCTATCGAACTTGTCGACCTTGATCATTCCGACGTGGACATGGCCATCCGCGTTGGCCCCGGTGGCTGGCCTCACGTGAAGGCAGAACTCATTCATCGGCAGCGGGTGTTTCCCATTTGCGCACCGCATGTGGCAAAGCAACTGAAGACTCCGCATGACCTCGCCAAGGTGCCCATCATTCAGGACAAGCCCTCAGTGATCCGCGACTTCTTCCAGGTGAGATGGAACATGTGGCTGGCACTTCATGGCATGGATGAAGGCATGCTCGAGACCGTCGGCCCGAGCTTCTCCGATTCGGCGCTGTGCCTTGACGCGGCGATTGCGGGCCAGGGTGTCATGCTAGGCTGGCACACGCTGGCGGCGGATGCCCTTGCCGATGGCCGCCTCGTCAAGCCCTTCGCTGAAGAAGCCGACACTGGCCTAGGCTACTATCTCGTCACATCGCCCGCGCGCGGCAATGACAGGAAGCTCGCAGTCTTCAAGACCTGGATCAGAAAGGAGATTGAGGCCGAATTTGGGAACTAGTTGTTGACAAAGCTAGATCGAAAAGCTGGTGCCGCAGCCGCAGGATGACTTGGCTTGCGGATTCTGCAACTTGAATGACTGGCCCATCAGATTGTCCTCGAAATCGAGAACCGAGCCGGCAACAAAACCCATGGAAACGCTGTCCACCAGAACCGTCGCGCCATCCTTTTCAAAGACTGCATCATCATCGGCGCGGTCCTTGGCAATGGCGAACTCATATTGGAACCCGGAGCAGCCGCCACCATTGACGGCCACCCGCAAAGCCCCGCCCGGCACATTTGCTGTGATCGCCTGAATGCGTTTCACGGCACGGGGCGTTACTGTAAAGGGGGCCTGAATCCCTGTCTGAATCTCAGCCTGAGTCATAACCCGCATGTTGGAACGACAAGCTCGAAAGTCAAGCCCACCAGCCATTCAGGGTTTCCATTGATGGCATCGCTTGCGCCATACGCCTGCCATGCGGGAAAGAGCAGGGGAAGGCTGGTTCCCGAGGCGGAAGCCCCGCCGCGCTCGGTATTTGCCCGCGACCGGGACCGCATCATTCATTCTGCAGCTTTCCGCCGCCTGAAGCACAAGACTCAGGTTTTCGTGTACCACGAGGGCGACCACTACCGTACCCGCCTGACCCATTCGATAGAGGTAGCGCAAATCGCGCGCTCCATTGCCAGGGCGCTGCACCTCGATGAGGATTTAACGGAAGCGTTGGCGCTAGCTCACGACCTTGGTCACACACCGTTCGGACATGCCGGCGAGCGCGAACTTGATAAGCTGATGCGCGATCATGGCGGCTTTGACCATAACGCCCAGTCATTGCGCATCGTGACAAGACTCGAACGGCGATATGCCGCGTTCGATGGACTGAACCTCACGTGGGAAACGCTGGAGGGCCTTGTCAAACACAATGGTCCGCTGATCGACAAAGAAGGTAACGCACTCGGCCACTACAAGGAGAGGGGGCTTCCTGCGGCAATCATTGAATACGCAGAGGTGCATGATCTCGGACTGGATCAATATGCTTCTCTCGAAGCGCAAGTTGCGGCCATCTCTGACGACATCGCCTACAACGCCCATGATATCGATGACGGCCTGCGTGCCAACTTGTTCAAGGTCATCGATCTCGGTGACATTCCGCTCGTCGGCACCGCGCTCACCGAAGTGCTGAAGGCCTATCCGAACATCGAACAATCGCGGCTGGCGCATGAAACCGTGCGCCGCCTGATTGCAGCAATGGTCGCTGATGTCCTCAAGAACACGAAACAGAACATCGACCGGCTGCACCCTAAATCTGCTGATGATATACGCTCGGCCTCTGAGCCACTCGCCGCGTTCTCCGGGCAGATGAAGGAATACAACCGGGTGCTCCAGCGCTTCCTCTCGCACGAGATGTACCGCAACCTACAGGTGCTGCAGATGATGGACAGGGCCCAGCGTGTCATCCGCGATCTCTTCACCGCCTACATGTCCGACGAGAATCTTCTCCCGGCGGACTGGCGCGACGGAACGCCGATCTCCGACCATAGCCGCTACGCCCGCCAAGTCTGCGACTTTATCGCCGGAATGACCGACCGCTATGCTTTGGAACAGCATAAACGCCTGTTTGACCTTGATCCCCTTTTCCGATAGGGCGGGCCTCATTTCGTGATTCAACAGAACACTGACGAATGAATATTTTCTCCGATTTTCAGGAGCAAGTCTTGAAGGCGGTGTTGGCGCTTCAATCCGCCGGCCAATTGCCTGACAATCTCGACCTCTCCAAGGTGACGGCCGAACCGCCGCGCGATATTGCGCATGGCGATATCTCCACAAATGCCGCGATGGTTCTGGCGAAACCCTCCGATCTTACACCTCGCCAACTTGCTGAAAAACTTCTTCCCTTGATCACGGCATTCGCGAGCGTTCAATCGGCTTCCGTTGCAGGGCCGGGTTTTATCAATGTCACACTCAAGAATGATGTGTGGCCGCGCGTCATCAATACTGTACTTGAGCGCAAGGAGAAGTTCGGGCACTCGAAATTGGGCAGTGGAAAGAAGGTGAACGTCGAGTTCGTCTCCGCCAATCCGACTGGACCTCTTCATGTCGGCCATTGCCGGGGAGCGGTGTTTGGTGATGCCCTGGCGTCGCTTCTGAAAGTGACAGGATTTGATGTCACCAAGGAATATTACATCAACGACGCCGGCGCGCAGGTGGATGTGCTGGGACGCTCTGCTTATCTGCGCTATCTTGAAGCGCTGGGCGAGAACATTGGTGAAATTCCATCGGGCCTCTATCCCGGCGATTATCTGAAGCCCGTTGGCCGCGAGCTTGCGAGGCTGCATGGTCGCGCGCTCATTGGAAAGCCTGAAGAAGAATGGCTTCCCGTAACCCGGCAGAAGACCATCGATATGATGATGGATCTGATTCGCGATGACCTTGCGGAGCTGAACATCCACCATGATATATTCTTCTCGGAACGCAGCCTGCATTCTTCCGGTGAAGTCCGTGAAGCCATCGAGCGCCTTGAAAAGCAGGGCCACATCTTTAAGGGCAAGTTGGAAAAGCCGAAAGGCGAAGTGCCGCTCGATTGGGAAGATCGGGAGCAGACCTTGTTCCGTGCCACGGCTTTCGGCGATGATATCGACCGCCCGCTGATGAAATCCGATGGCAGCTACACTTATTTTGCTTCCGACGTGGCCTACAGCTACGACAAGATCAGCCGCGGCTTCGAGGAACTGGTCTATGTCCTCGGTGCCGATCATGCCGGTTACGTAAAGCGGTTGCAGGCGGTTGCAGCAGCCCTTCGCGGTGACCGCAAGGCCGAAGTCATCGTTCGCCTCTGCCAGCTTGTGAAGCTGTACCGCAATGGCGAGCCGGTGCGCATGTCGAAGCGGGCAGGGGAATTCGTGACCCTGCGTGAAGTCGTGGACGAAGTCGGACCCGACGTCACGCGCTTCATGATGCTCTATCGCAAGAACGAAGCGCCGCTCGATTTCGATTTTGCCAAGGTCACCGAGCAGTCCAAGGACAATCCGGTCTTCTATGTGCAATACGCACACGCGCGGATTTGCTCGGTGCTGAATAAAGCGCAGGAACAGGGAATCGGAACCGGCGATTGGACAAGCGCCGACTTTCATCTGTTGTCTGACGAAAGCGAGTTAAGGTTAATGCGCGCAATTGCAGCTTTTCCGCGCCTCCTGGAAGCCGCCGCGGTGGCCCATGAACCTCACAGAATATCCTTTTATCTCCATGAGTTAGCTAGTGAACTTCACGCTCTTTGGAATAAAGGCAAAGAGTCGCCGCAATTGCGCTTCATTGTGGAAGCAGACAAACGGACGACGACGACCCGGCTCGCTTTTTTGACCGCGATAAGGTATTGTTTAGCGATTGGGCTTGGGATTCTCGGCCTCACCCCGGCTGAGAATATGTGATTGGGGTAATAGATTAATGGATCAAGATTCAACCAAGGGCTCGGACAAGCGCAACTGGCGCGAGCGCTTGGGCATTGGCGGAGCAACTAATGCTTCTCCTTCGAAGGATTTGCCACGGATTTCTGATGACTATCAGGTCCGGGAGGCAAAGCCTGCCGCACCGCAAAACCGCCCGGCCGGAGCCAGGCCCCCTTCTGTGAAGCCTGCGCCGATGGCACCACGCGCCGCAAACAAGTCTGCCGCGCCGGTCGCTCCGGAAAAACTGGCAGAACGTCTGCGTTCGCAGCGCGAGGCCCAGGCCAAACTCGCTGAGCAGCGTGTCCAGGTCGCTAGGCAGCGGAGCGAGCAGCTCGGATCCAACGGCATGGAACGTTCAACTTCAGCGATCCCGCCAAATGCCGGCATAGCTGTAAGTCCTTCGGGAAAGCCCAAGTTCACCTTTGCGGAAGAGGAGCAGAATGCTGCTTCTGCGCAAGCAAGAGCACCGGGCCAGCTTCAACCGCCGCGGCAACCCCTAGGCGCAACTCCAACTCCGCCTGCTTTCCAGCCGAGAGCCGGAGCACCGGGCTCGTTCGGAGGCTCTGCAGGACAAGGTACGTTGCGGCCAGGGCTGCCGCCTACCGGATATTCGCCGCCTCCTTACCCGGGTTACAGGCCATTTGAGCAATCCTCTGGCTATGTTCCGCCCACGCGCAGCATGAATGCCAATTTGGGTACCGGTCCTTCCAATGGCTACACGGGCCAGCCGCGACTCAATGTGCCGGGCAGACCCAGCTATCCTCCCGGCCAGGACTATGCCGGCTATTCTCCTCCACCTGGAATGGGCGCTGATTCTCGCTTCAATCCACCGCGTTCTGGCCGCGTGCCGCTTCCGCCAAGATCATCGGCATCACAGTACGAGGATGCCCTGCAGGAGGAAGGATATTATCCGGAGCAGATGCCGCCGGTTCGTGCTGGCCGCCGCTCCGCCGCGGATTATCAGCAGGCTTACCGCGACATGGAGCAGGGCTATGACGAGGAACCGCCACGCTCGCGTGGTCCGTGGATTCTTCTGGGTCTTTTGCTGCTAGCGCTTGGTGTCGCCATGGCGGGCGTCTGGTACTACCAGACAACCATCAAGCCCCAGATAGATGCTACCAATAGTGGCGCACAGGTTCCTGTCGTTGAAGCCCCGGCTGGCCAGACGACTGCACCGCCAGAGCAGCCGGCGGCAAGTGCCTCTGCAACCGATGCCAACGGCAAGAAGCAGATCTATGACCGGATTGTTGGCGACCAGGAAGATGTGAACGGGCAGTTGGCTCCCACTGAAGAGGTGCCCATTGCGCCTCCTGCTCAAGGCAGCCAGGCGCCAGATTCCACAATAAATCCGGC